>JACRUB010000125.1 GCA_014305015.1 Vulcanimicrobiota bacterium
GTTCGAGGGGCCGAGGAGTGGCGTGGTTTCCGGGGTGGGCATGTTCTTCGGGTTGGTGTTGATCGGCTCGGGCGTCGGGTGCAGCGGTGCGGGCGTGATTGAGGGGCCGTGCAGATAGTACGGCGATGTCGGCATGGGTGTAGGAGTTTGCTCGCTCCTCGGGGTCCGGACCGGGACCGGGGTCGGGGTGTCCTTTGGCCGCTCTGTCGGTTTGGGAGTTGGAACCGGCGTTGGCAGGGGGGCGGGCGGAACGCGCGGATCGGGGAACCCCGGATCCGGCGCGGCGGCCAGCACCTGGGTGCGCTTCCAATTGGGTCCCATTGGGACCGCATCCGTCGCACCGGGGTTCGGCGAGAATGTCAGCGTATTGCCCACGCCGGTCTGCCCTTCTTCGGTGGCTTTGGTAATAACACGGTCGCCCATTTGCTTGCCGATGAAAATGGCCAGCAGCAACAGCGCAGCGGCTGCGATGAGGGTAACGGCAAGTCGTCTCTTATTCGGATCAGGCACGGGAGTTTACCATATGAGGCGCGTGCGACCCGTAGTCCTTCGTTATGCGTGCACCAGGCCGGAATCCGTGTCGCGCGGCGCGGCAATGGCTTCGCGGTCCTCAGGTGCACCCGCCAGCGTCAGCTGCTGCAGTTCACCCAGGGCCAACTTCGCGCGCCGCGTGGTCCCACGAAACTCGAGCGTCACCGTGCGCGGCTTATCTTTGAGGTTGAGTAGAAAAACGCGAACCGCACCTTTTTCGTCTTCAAACGCAACGGCTCCGACATCGACCGGCGACGTGACGACTTCGTCGCTTACATCTTTGCCGGCGAACATGCAACGGAATGGCTCTTCGGCCGAAAGCTCCGCCATGTTTCCGTAAATCGTAGTCGTCTTAAAATCGATAACGTACGTGCAACGCTGCCCGCCCCAATGCACGCGCACGCCGGCGACCCAATCCCACCCTTTTTGCACGATCGGCGCCAAATGCGGACGCCCGGTGGTGCGATAGCCGTCGAGACCGCCGATCGTTTCCGCAACGGCCCATAGGTATTTTGCGCCCGTCCACGGCGAGAGGTACATCCCGCGATTGGTCAGCGAGCCGCCGTCGAACCATTCGCCGAACTCACCGGGCACGGTGTTGCGCGGGCTGCCGGCTTCCATCGTTTCGTAGATAACTTCAAGCCAGCCGATCGCCGTTTCCGTAAAACCGTTGCGCGCGAGCGCAAAGACGAACCACAGCGTCAGGTCCGGCCACACGCCGCCGAGCAATCCGAAGCCGTGCGATGGAAAGTACCATGAATCGGCGGTCGAGATCGTACGCAATCCGACCGGCGTTACGAAGTCTGCCTCGGAGAGCCGCTTGAGAATAGCTGCACGCTGCTGCGCGTTTGCCACATTGAACATCACCGGAAAAACTTCGTCGGCCGTAAAGTTATCCTGATAATTGTGATACTGATCATAATTGAGCACAAAGGCGCCCGTATCATCATTGAAGAGAAATTGCATCATCGCGGCCCGCAATTTCTGTGCTTCGTCTGAGTATTTCTCCCAATGTGCGTGGTCGCCCGCGACCGCCGCCAACATCGCTGCAGCTTCCAGTGCAAAAACAGATTCGGCATTGATCTCCGTTACCGCGCCGTCGAGCGTATAGTACGGAATGATGTTGCGCCACGAACTGATGCCGAACATATCGACACCGCCGGCTCGGCAGAAAATCAGCCCGTTCGTGTCGCGCTGCGAAAGCAGATAGTCGGCGATCTTGATAATGAGCGGCAAGCCTTCGCGCACCCACGCATCGTCCAGCGTTGCGTTGTAGTGATGCAGCATTGCGATGAGATGCAACGGCGTGTCGTCGTTGATATTGAGGTCGTAAGAGGTTTTGAACCCATTGACGCCTCGCACGTACTCAACCATCTGGCCGCTGTCTTCGGTAAAGCGGTTGAAGAGCTCGATTGCATCGCGGCTGAATTTGGGCAAGAAATAATCGTAGCCGTGGACGAACCAACTCGTGTCGCGCGAGACGAGAATATCGGACGGCGGCGAGTTGGTAGAACCCCAGCCTTGCGGATACTCCTTGATGACGCGCAGCATATTGACTTTGGCCCACACCACCCCGCGGCTGATCACGGGCGAGGGCGTCATAAAGCGCGCATCCGCGAGCGCATTGCCGTAGTAACGCTGTGTTTCGTGCAAAGCCTTAGGGTCGTGCAGCAATTGCTCGAGTACGGGTTTGGATTTCTCGGTGCCGTCTTTGCTAAATACAACGGCCATGCGCAGCGATTCGCGCGCACCCGGCTCAACCTGGATCCGGTATTCGAGCGCGCCGAAAATGCGGCGGCTCACGCACTCGGCAAGGCCCGGCGTTACTTCATCTAAATGTTCTTCGGATCGGAGCGCGCCGACAGACATGTTGTGCAGCAGCACTTGCTCGCGAATTGCAACGACCGCCGATTTTGGTTCGCGCGATCCGCCCCACCAGCGCGTCGCGCCTGTCTGTTCGTTTTGCGAACAGATAAACGAGCCCTGAACGGTGGCACGGACCTCGTGCTCGGGTTCGCCGTAGAAGCGTTGGCCGACAAGGAGCGCCCACGGGAACACCGAGACCTCGAGTTTTGTCCGGCCGGGATTATAGAGCGTTACATCGACTACGAAACTCACCGCGCGATCGTGCCGCGGGCCATGCGGAACGTAGAATGCTTCGGTTACATGCAGTTGGTTATCGAGCGTGAATTCAGAAATTTGCGCGTAGGGCAAAAACGTGAAGTCGCGCATAATCTGATGCGGAAAAAACGTTTTCTTCGCATCGCGCAAGCGGTACGCAATCTGGTGCGTTCCGAATATGATCTGATCCGTATCGGCATCCCAGAGACCACGAACGCCGCCCTTGGCCGTCGACTGCGCAAAGGATTTGAAATTTCCTAGGAGCAGTCCGTACGGCGTTGATGCTTCGGGGAGGACGTAGGCGCAAAATTCATTGCGCTGCGCATCGTAACTGGAACCCATGCTCTGGACTACCCAAAAGGTTGCCGGGCGTCCTGCGCCGCAGAGCAGCGCAAATGGGACCAAGCGTCATCTTGCGCGCGCCGGCAAAGCTAAATTTGACCCTCGAAATCTTAAACCGGCGCGACGACGGTTACCACAACCTGCGTAGCGTCATGGTTCCGGTGAGTCTTTTTGATGAAATCGAGCTGGGCGGCACGGATTCTGCGGAGCTGGACGCGGAGAATCTCGTCAGCAAGGCCTTGCGGGCGCTGGGCGTTCCGGCAGGGCAGCAACGCGCAGCGCTCCGCAAGGCGATTCCGGTTGGAGCGGGCTTGGGAGGCGGGTCAAGCGACGCCGCTGCAATCTTGCTCGCGGCGATGGACGGCGCGTTCGGCTCGCTCGGCGATCGAGACTTCCTCGCGCTCGCGCGGGGTCTGGGGTCCGACGTTCCGTTTTTTCTCACCGGCACCGCCGCGCTCGTCGAAGGAACGGGCGAGCGCGTCACGGCGCTCGGCAGCGTTCCGCCGTGGCAAGCGACGATCGTAAAGCCCCCGTTGCATATCTCAACCGCACTTGCGTATGCGGCGCTGGATGCGCGCACGCTGGAGTCGCGTCCCCGCAACACCTCGCCAACCTTGCAGATGGGAGAGGCGCTGCAACGGGGCGATTTCGAGGCGGTCGGCACGCTGCTCGGCAATGATTTCCAAGCACCGGTAGCGGCGCAACATAGAGAAATCGGCGTGGCGCTCGATGCACTGCGTAAGTGGAGCAGCGCACCGGCAATTCTGACGGGCTCGGGATCGTGCGTCTTTACTTTATGGAAAGAGAAGCCGCCAAAGGCGGAGTTAGAATTACCCGCGGGGTTTGAGCGCTTCGACGTTTCGTTTATCAGTTCGCCACGGTGGCGCAGCGAAGCATGAAACTGACTACGATTGTTCTGGCCGGCGGCAAGCCGGACGAGGTCGCGGCGACTCAGGCCGGAGCGCCCAGCAAAGCCTTCGTTGAAATCGCGGGCAAAGCGCTGGTAACGCGAACGCTCGAAGCGTTGCGCGCGGCGCCCAGCGTCGGACAAATCATTGTCGTCGCTCCGCCGGCTGCACATACTCTACCGGCACTCGCGCTCGCGGATGAAACGCGTGAAGACGGCGTGCGCATACGCGATAGCCTCTCGAACGGGTTGCGCGACTTGCCGCCGGATGAAGACGTTTTTGTCAGCGCATCCGATCTGCCCATTCTCTCGACGGTTTGCATCGAGACGTATCTGCACGATGCCGTCGCAGCCAAGGCCGAATTAACCTATGCCATTCTCGAGCGCAGCAACCACGAGCGAGCCTTTCCTGAAGTGCCGCACACGTGGGCAAAATTACGCGACGGCACCTATTGCGGCGGCGGATTCATCACGCTCAAACCCCGCGTGTGGCCCCTGCTTGCAGAATTTATCGAAAAGTTGGGAGCGGCGCGCAAAAACCCGCTACGTCTGGCCTCGCTCTTCGGTTGGGACGTTTTATTGCGCTTTGCAGTGCGGCGCCTAAGCGTATCGGATGCACAAAATCGCGCATCGGCGATTCTTGGAGCCCGTGTGCGGGCGGTTGTTTCGGACTACCCCGAGATGGCTGTCAACGTTGACCGCGTGAGCGATATTGCGCTCGCGCAGCGGCTCGTTAATGCGGAGTCGACCACCGCGTAAAGAGCGCATTTTCGATGCCGAACTGGTCGAGCGCTTTTCCGACCGTGTGCGCGATAATATCTTCTACAGACTCCGGCTTGGCATACATGGCCGGCATCGGCGGCAGAATCACGGCGCCGATTTCCGCTAGGCGCGTCAGAATGCGCAGGTGTCCCACATGGAGTGGCGTTTCGCGCACCACCAGCACTAGCTTGCGCTGCTCTTTTAAGCAAACATCGGCAGCGCGGACTAGGAGGTTCGAATTCATGGAATACGCGATCGACGAGGCACTGCGCATCGAGCACGGGATCACGAGCATACCATCGGTGAGAAAGGAGCCGCTCGAGATTGACGCCGCCAAATTCTCGTCGCTATGCACGACATCGGCGAGGGCTTGGAAATCGGCAGCGGTGTAGGCCGTTTCGAGCTCGATGGTGCGGCGCGCCTGGCCGCTGAGCACTAAGTGCGTCTCTACGTCGCCGGCGGCGCGCAACGCGCTAAGCGCCGCGTAGCCGTAAATGCTTCCGCTTGCTCCGCTTATGCCCACAACGATCCGCCGCATGCTGCGCGCTTTCCACAAGGACGACCGCTTTCCGCCCCTTAAAACCGTTGCAGTGCAAACCTCCGCAGAATCGCGCGCATTCAAAGCGGCCGCTCTGGCATATTTTCAGGACCGCCGTGACACCTTTGCACGCCGTCTGTTCCGGTCGCCGTTTTCCGGCGTGCGCGGCGAAGTATCCGCTGCGATTTGCACTATCGCGGAGCCCAAAGAATCGACGCTTGAGGCAATCGCCTCCGGCCGCCTGGCGCTCTCGCCGGACGAGCGCGATAGGGTGCTAGCATTCGCAAAAGCACTGCGTGAAGCGAGTGGCGTTGACGATTTCCTGCGACGCCTACCGCCGCTCGAGCAGAGCGAGCCCGCGCCGGACCCTTCGGAGCTGTATTTTCGCGAACCGGCGGCTCGCGAAATAGGAAGCGCCATGCGTTCGCGTCACGCGCATTTTAGCGCGTCGTCGCTCAATACGTATGTAGAGTGCGGCCGCAAGTGGTTCTACCGCTATCTCTGCGCGGCGGTTGAAGACAAGGGATCCTCTGCTTCGTTTTACGGCACCGCGTTTCACGCCGCGCTCGAAGAATTGCACAAAGAGTTTCCCCATCCGTGCGACGTCGCGGTTGCGATGTTGCGCAGCAAACTGCAAGGCTTCGTGCATCGTGCCTTCGACATTTACGCAAGCGGCTTCGAAACGCGCATTGAACTCGAGCTGCAGCGGCGCCGTGCGATCCGCACGGCGAACCGTTACGTGGAATGGCTCGCGGCGCAAGCCGCCAAAGCGCCCTTTACCGTCGTCGGCTGTGAGTTGCCCGCGCAACTGACGATCGAAGGCTACGATTTCATCGGCTACATTGACCGCCTCGATCGCGATGACGGCACAGGCAACGTGACGGTCATCGACTATAAGACCGGCGCCATCGCACAATCGGCGGATGAATACCGCGAGAAGGTCCGCCAATTCAAAGAGTTTCAACTTCCGTTCTACTACTGGGCACGAACGGCGGAAGGTGATCGCGTGACGCGGCTTGCACTCGTGCCCCTCAAAGATGCGTTGCTCGAAGTCGATCCCGTCTCGCTCGAAGTTGTGCCGGTCGCAACCGAAAGCGGAAAACGCAGCGGCGGCACGACGGGCCTTATTTCAATCACCGACCTCGAACGTGCGCGCACGCGGATGATCGAGATCTGCCGCGAATTAACCGATGGCACGCTCGAACACTTTCCGGTGACCGAGGATCCGTCCGCATGCCGGTATTGCGCGTATGCCAACGCATGCAACGGGCGCCCGTGGCCCGCGCAAGAGCTTTTCGGAAGATGAATTTTACGCTGGACGAACTGCAAGCGGCCGCAGTTGCGGCACCTGCGGATTCGTTGCTTATTGTTACGGGAGCACCGGGAAGCGGAAAGACGACAACACTCGTCGCGCGCGCACAATCCTCCGGAAAAGGACTGGCCGCATCGCCGCGCTTTGCATCGTGCGAGCGTCTGCGCGACTCTCTTGGCGAGAGCATGCCTATCATGACGCTCGAAGGGCTCGGCCTGCTCGTCCTCGAGACGTCGTTTGCAAGAGCAGGTCTCGCGGCTCTTCAGCAAGTCGATGAAGTCGATGCCTCAATTATTTTCGAGCGGGCCGCCGAACCGCTGTTCCTCATGGAATGGGCGGAGTTTATCGAAGCCCAAATCGATCCCGAAGTGCCGGGCTTACGCGCGCCGCAGCGATTTTTAGAAGCGGCGTTCCGGCTTATCAGCAAATTGCGCGATGCGCAGATGGCGCCCGCAACATTTTTAGAAGTCGCCCTCAGAGGCGCGACGCAGTTCTACGCGCGGCCACCCAATCTCGCGCATCCCGACCTGCTCTACTACACCAAAGACAGCTATCGCGATTCGCTCGATGTGGATTCGGCAGAACTCGCAAGACAGCATCGCCGCGAAGTCGACCTTGCAAAGATCCTCGAGAAGCTCTACCGGTCATACTTAGACTTGCTCGATCGGACCGGACAGTACACGGGAAGCGATGCGGTCGCAGAGTCCACGCAGCGACTCGCGGGCGACGCCGCATTGCGCACGCATTTCATCGAACAATTTCCCGTCATCTTGGTCGACGATGCGCAAGAACTCTCGGGGGGTGAACTCGCACTGCTGCAGGCCATGCGAGGTCCCGCATTGCCGGGCGTTTCGCTCTTCGGCGATCCCGGCTCGGCGATCGGCACGTTTTCGGGCGCGCGCCCTGACCGAGTGTTCGCGCTGCAAGCAACCCGCATTGCATTGGAACACACGTATCGCAGTGCGGCGGTGATAGAGCGCGCCGCCCGGCATCTTTCCGGCGCGGACGCACTCGATAGTGTGAGCCTCGATGGAAAGGTCGTGCTTTTTCGCGGAGCAACAAAAAAAGCCGAAGCGGCCTTCGTTGCCGAGCAAGTTATCGATCTGCTTAACGACGGCGTGCCACCCAGCGAGATTGCGGTGCTCTTCCGCTCGGTCGCGAACGTGCAGCAATATGAGGCGGCGTTGCTGGACCGCAACGTCGATGTGCAGATCACAGGCGATCTCAACATCTTCACCACGCCCGATATACTCGATGCCCTTGCTTTGCTGTGGAATATCTACGATCCGTTCGCCCACGAATGGATGCTGCGGACGCTCTCCGGTCACGCGTTTGCGCTCTCCGATGCGAGTCTGGTTACACTGTGCAGCGAGCCCGACGCCGGCCAGGCGCTTTTGTTCGAAGAACTCGCAGAAGCCGAAACAAACCGCAGGTGGGATCGCAAGCGCGACCTTCGCTTGGGTTGGAATGTTGTGTGTGGCGATCAAGACCGGGCGCTCTCCGATCAAGCACGTGCGCGCGTCCAAGAGTTCCGCGCCTTGCGTGAGCGCTGGACGACCGACCTTGCACGGCTCGAGCTATCGCACCTTGCAGCAAAAGTTTTTCGTGAGGGCCTAGCCTACGCCGCTCCGCGTTTATCGGCGCGAGCCCGCAATCAGGAGCGCAACATCCGCCGCCTTCTCGATCGCATCGCAGAGTTCACCCACCGCCTGCCCAACGCTACACTTGCGGACTTTCTTGACTACACTGCGACGCGCATGACGACGTCGCTTGAGGCCTGCGAAGAGCGCGTAGACCGCAGCCTTGTTCGTATAATGAGCATCTCCGCCGCAATGGGCGATCAATTTGACCATGTGATTCTGCCGAACGTGCGCGCAGGGTCATTTCCGCACTACTATGTGCCGGACGCATTTCTCTTTAGCCCGAGCCTGGGAATGATCGCAAAGGAAAACGTCGGCGACGCAAAAGCGTCCCGCACCGCGAAATTCACATATTATATGTTCCGCGCGAAAACGCGTGAATCGTACAACCGGGAGGAGCGCCGCGCGTTCGTATATGCGCTCCGGCGGGCGCGCCGCAGCGTTACGGTGACGGCAAGCGAACGTCCGACGCGCGGCATCACCTCTCCTGAGTTCTTGAGCGAGCTGCAGGCTGCACGACTTGCCGGCAGCGTCGACATCTCGGACCGCTGGCGCCCGGCGAACTCCGTTTACGTGACTGCGTGAAATTAAGACCCATCCCGTTTGAGGCCTACGCGCGGGACGTCTTACCACACACGGCTTCACTCTGGGCAGGGCACCGGGATTTTGAGACCTATGTGCGTCAGTCGGCCGAAAATGCAGCCTCAGGCTACGCAAAGAAGTTCTATCAGACGATCGGACTCTATGATGGAACCGAACTCGTCGCGTCATGCAAGCGCTACGAGCGAGTTCTGCACCTCGGCAACCAACAACTCGGCGCTATCGGCTTTGGTGCCGTCTTCACGCCGGCCGGGAACCGTGGGCGCGGTTACGCGAGTGCAATGCTGGCGATGATGCTCGATGACGCCCGCAAGCGCGGCCTACATCTCGGCTATCTCTTCTCCGACATCCATCCCGCGTTCTACAAACAACTCGGCTTCATCGAATTTCCCTCGCGCGCCATTTCGCTTCGAGCCGACTCGCTCGCCCGCTCTCGCATTACTGTGTCTAATGTCGAAACCGCAGATTGGCCTGGCATTCGCAAATGTTTCGATGTTAGTGAAGCGGAGCGCGCGTGGGGGTTTACGCGTCCCCCGCTGGTCTGGCACTGGATTCGCCTCAGGCTACGGCAGAACGCCACGATACAGAATGCGGAGGGCGTCAATCTCGTCGTTCGCAAGGGCAAGCGCGTCATTGCCTATGTCATCGGACAGCGCGACGTCGCACACGATGCGTTCGTTGTCGATGAATACGGCTTTGCCGATCTCGAAGGTCGTTCGAAAATTCAGGCGTTATTGCGAAGCGCTGCCGGCGATTTAAGGCGTCTCGCCGGATGGCTGCCGCCGCAAGGCGCACGCGAACTTCTGCCGCGCGGCTCTGTACGCAAACGCAAAGACGCCATCTTGATGATGGCGCCGCTTACTCCGCTCGGTACGAAGCTCGTCGAAAAGGCGACCATGACGGCCGCGCTGGACGGCGTCTGGTCCACCGATCACATTTAA
>JACRUB010000145.1 GCA_014305015.1 Vulcanimicrobiota bacterium
GATCAAATCGCACCACAACGTGGGCGGCTTGCCAGAGAACATGGCGCTGCAACTGATCGAACCGCTGCGCTCGCTTTTTAAAGATGAAGTTCGCGAGGTCGGCCGGGTTCTCGGATTGCCCGCGCACATCGTCGAGCGGCAACCGTTTCCAGGACCGGGTTTGGCCGTGCGCGTACTTGGTGCGGTCTCCGAAGAGCGGCTTACGATTCTGCGCGACGCGGACGCCATCGTGCGCGAAGAGATTGATGGAGCAACACTCGATCCTAAGCCGTGGCAGTACTTTGCGGTCCTGACTCCGCTTATGAGCGTCGGTGTCATGGGTGACGGCCGCACGTATGCGAACTTAGTTGCCGTTCGCGCCATTACCAGCGAAGACGGCATGACCGCCGACTGGGCGCGCCTGCCGCACGCACTGCTCGAGCGAATTAGTACGCGCATCGTCAATGAAGTCTCCGGCGTAAACCGCGTCGCCTACGACATCACCTCAAAGCCGCCATCAACCGTCGAATGGGAGTAACGCCCGCGCACATTGTCACCCTGAGCCTGTCGAAGGGTGTTACTGTAGTATAAAATGAGAATTCTCGTTGTTGGAAACGGCGCACGTGAAGATGCGCTCTCGTGGCGGCTTGCGCAATCGCCTTCGTGCAGTGCTATTTTTGCGGCACCGGGAAATGCGGGCACCGCAAGTCGCGGTGAGAATTGGGATTGTCCCGCAACCAACGGCAAGAAACTCGCGCATCTCTGCGTCGATAACAATATCGATCTTGTCGTACTCGGTCCGGAGACCGCGATCGCTGCCGGCGTTGCGGACCAGCTTCGCGAGCGCGGCATCGTGACGTTCGGCCCGAGCCGCTCGAGCGGGCGGCTTGAATCCAGTAAGATATTCTCGAAGAAATTCATGGAACGTCACGGCGTTCCGACGGCAAATGCGGTTGTTATGCACACACTCGAGACCGCGCTCAAGGCACTAGAAGCATGGCCCGGTGGTTGCGTTGTAAAAGCCGACGGCCTGGCGGCCGGCAAGGGTGTCGTTGTAACCGAGGATGCGCTCACGGCACGCGCGGTCGTCACCGATTGGTATGCGAACAATCGTGTGCCTGGCGGCGGCACCGGAGTTCTGCTGGAAGAAAAACTTGCAGGGCGCGAAGTCAGCATGTTTGCGCTCTGCGACGGCCGCGCAATGTTGCCGTTCGCCGCCGCATGCGACTATAAGCGCGCCGGTGACGGCGATACGGGACCAAATACCGGCGGCATGGGCGCGTATTCTCCGCCGTCGGAACTTCCCAAAGATATGTTCGATCAAGTGCGCGAGAAAATTCTTGCCCCGGTCTTACGCGGATTGCTCGCCGAGGGCGAAACCTACGTAGGCGTGCTGTACTGCGGATTGATGTGGACTGAGCGTGGGCCGCAGGTTATCGAATTCAACGTGCGTTTCGGCGATCCCGAAACACAGGTACTCATGCCGCTTATGAGCGGCGATTTTGCGCAGCTGCTTAAATCCTGCGCCGACGGTGCGATCGATGCCAGCGTGGCGCGCCTCTCGCAGCAGTCGTGTGTCGGGGTCGTGTTGGCCTCGGACGGCTATCCGAAAACGAGTACGCCGCTCGCAGGCCTTCCCGCCACATTTGAGTTGGAAGAAAACTCCCAGGCCTTTTGGGGCGGCTCTGTTTTGCGCGATGGCAAAGTTGATGTTAACGGCGGCCGCGTTCTAACGGTGGCTGCAACGGGTCCGACTGTTCCATCCGCTCGCGCATCTGCCTATGATGCCGTTCGCAAGATCGCCGAACAACTCGATAAGGCCGGCGCGAGCTTGACCCACCGTACGGACATCGCCAAAGACATCCCCTGATTTGACCGCCGTTAATCCCGCGCACGCAGCGGGTTATGTCTGAGCGCATGTTTGACCGCATTTGAAATTGATCCGGTTATCGATCTTTTTGCGTAAGACTTATGGCTGAACCCTGCGGATGGCTTTAGCATGGTCGAACAGATGTTCGATAGCAACTTTCAGGCCGCTTCGAAGTTGTAAGGAGTATATGGCACTCAGTTATCAGGCCGCGGGACGCGTCCACGCGGCATCCACTCAGTCGCTCCTCGGTCAGGTTCTGGGCATCACAGGTCTTGGTTTGTTGGTGACGGCGCTGGCCGCGTATTTCATGCAGGGCATAAGCCTCGGTATTTTCGGCTGGGTCGCATTTTTTATCGGCTTCGGCCTGCTGTTTGCGATTAATGCGGTCCGCGAAAACGAAGCGCTCGCGCTCGTGCTTTATTATGTTTTCACGTTCTTGCAAGGCATCTGGATTGCGCCCGTTATCGGCTCATATGTACGCGCAATCGGACCGGGCGTCGTCTATCAAGCAGCGGTAACGACTGGCGTAGGGATGCTTGCCTTGGCGGTCATCGTTTATGCAACGGGGATCGACTTCCGCCGCTTTCAAGGCATCGCATTCATCGCACTTCTCGCCTTGGTACTCGTCGGAATCATCTCCGCTTTCACGCATTGGGTCCACCCGACGGTCTACGCTTGGGCAACGCTTGCCATCTTTACGCTCTTGGTGCTGATCGACTTCACCCGCATTAAGGCGGGTGGTGATGGTTACACCCCCGTGCAAATGGCTCTCCAGCTGTACCTTGACGCGATCAATATCTTCCTTGCTTTGCTCCAAATTTTCGGAGGCGGCCGCAGCCGGGACTGATGGGGTGACACAATGCGCAGCCGGGAGGCCGCCCGCGGTGTTAGAATGAGGGAGATGATGACGCGAGGTGGGCCGGGCTAACATGTGCGGGATCACCGGAATTTTTGCGCCCGGTCACGATGCCGCGCGCCTGGCGTTCTTCGGCCTTTACGCGCTTCAGCACCGTGGGCAGGAGTCCGCGGGTATCGCCGTCTCCGACGGCGGCACCATTCGTTCGCATCGCGAAATGGGACTGCTCTCCGCCATTTTCGATGAAGAGATTCTCTCCGGCCTGAGCGGGCACATCGCAACCGGCCACACGCGCTATTCGACGAGCGGTTCATCCGTCGTCGTCAACGCCCAGCCCTTACTTGAGACCACCGAAATCGGCGACTTTGCTTTCGCTCACAACGGCAACCTCACGAATACGGATGAGCTGCGCGATACTCTTTCGCCGACAACCATTCTGCAAGCTACCTCGGATTCCGAAGTCTTAGCAAAATTGATCGTCGAGTCCGACGGGCCGATGATGGAGCGCATCGCCTCCATCATGAATCGCGCCCGCGGCGCCTACTCGGTCGTCCTGTGCACGCGAGACCAGCTCTTCGCATTCCGCGATCCATGGGGCGTGCGACCCTTATGCTTAGGCACTTATGGTGAAGGCGGGTTCGTCGTCGCCTCCGAGTCGTGCGCACTCGCAACACTTGGAGCGACCTACGTTCGAGACATCGCGCCCGGGGAGATTTTGCAGATCGATAAGCACGGGCTTAAGAGCATCGTTGTACCGACCGACGAAGCCACCGGCCTTTGCATGTTCGAATACATTTACTTCGCCCGTCCGGACTCGACGCTCAACGGGCGCGCCATCTATATGGCGCGTCATGAAATGGGCAAAGAGCTCGCCAAAGAATATCCGGTCGAGGCCGATGTCGTGATGGCCGTTCCCGATTCTGCCATTCCGGGTGGTCTCGGTTATGCGCAGCAGAGCGGGTTGCCCTTCGTCGAAGGCTTGATAAAGAACCGTTATATCGGGCGAACGTTTATTTCTCCGGACCCAACAATGCGGGCTCGCGGCGTGCAACTCAAATTCAATCCGGTGGTGGAGAATCTCAAAGATCACCGGGTCGTTGTCGTAGACGATTCGATCGTGCGAGGCACGACGACGCCACGCATTGTACAGCTTCTGCGTGATGCGGGCGCAAAGGAAGTGCACGTGCGCATCACCTCACCGCCCATTAAGCATCCGTGCTTCCTCGGTGTTGATATGGCTACGTACGACGAACTCATTGCAGCCAATTATACGGTCGACGAGATTCGTCAGAAAATCGGGGCCGATACCCTGGGCTACTTGAGTCTTGACGCCCTAATCCGGGCGACGGGGCGCAAACGTGAAGAGATGTGCCTCGGATGTCTGACCGGTGCCTATCCAAATGTGCCGGCGGCACACCAATCAAGAGAGCTCGCAGTCTAAAACAAAACGGAGTGTCCATGCGCAATTACGCAACGCCGGCGGCTTTTTACTTTCTACCGGCGCAAGGGCGCACCGGAATGTTCCTCTCGTTCTGCGCGATTGTCGCTCTTGGTTATGTCACGTGGTCCGTCGAGTCGATTCACCTTAGCGTTCTTGCCATCGTGCCGCTCGCGACGTTTGTTTGGTTCAGCGGTTCGCGCGCCACGTATTGGCTCGCCATTGCGCAGGCGCTAGCTTTTACGTACTTCGACTATTCAGGGCCTCAAGCGGCGCTTGTCAACACGCGTCTTGATGCGATTCTTACAGTACTCTGCTATCTTGCAGTCGTCGCGTTCATGCTGGCGGTACGGCGCGCAGTTCGAGAAGCGGCCTCGCTTCGCGAACAACTGGCCATCACTTCGGAGAACGCTTCGATTCAAGGCTGGCTTGCCGACCACGACGCGCTCACGAGCGCCGCAAACCGGCGCGCGTTCAAACGTGCCGTCATGCACGCAGCGGCATCCGCAAGCTTAACCGAATCACCCTTCGGCATCATTGTCGGCGATGTCGACAACTTCAAAGAGATCAACACGCGTTTTGGGCATGCCGCCGGCGACCGGCTCTTGTGCACCCTGTTCGGGCGCGCACAGATCGCATGCGACGGCGCACTCGTCGGACGTCTGGACGGCGATCAATTCGGGGTGCTTTTTCCGGCGATCTCCTCCGACTTCCAACTCCTTGCGCTCGCGGATAAACTTTCACGCGAGTTGAGCGCCCCATATTTCATTGAAGAACAAGGCGTCCGGATTTCAGTGACGCTGTCGACCGCAATGTTTCCGGCCGACGCAAAAGACGCCGATGCGTTGCTGGAAATCGCAGAGAAAAAGCTCTACGAAGCCAAGCGGCGCTCCTAAGGTTAAGCGGGCGGAAAAGACCGCTCGCTGACGTCGTGCGCATATCTGGTGAGTGCGCTCACCGTATCGGTTCGAAGGTCGGCATAACGCTTTGCGAACGACGGCGATTCCGGATAAAGGCCAAGCACGTCGTGAAGGACCAAGACTTGCGCGTCGCATGACGGTCCGGAGCCGATGCCGACCGTTGGAATTCTAACGGTTTGCGTGATCTCGGCGGTGATTGCATGATCGACCACCTCAAGGACAACCGCGTATGCTCCCGCATCTTGCACCGCGCGTGCGTCTGCAAGCAACGCCTCGCGGTTGCTGCGCACTTTGTATCCCGGTCCGAGTCCGGCCGTTTGCGGAAGAAGTCCAATATGCGCCATTACGGGAATTCCCGCACCCACAATCGCCTTGATGCGATCGGCTGCGCGAACGCCCCCTTCAATCTTTACGGAGGTAGCGCCGCCTTCTTGCACCATGCGGGTTGCAGCCCGAATTGCGTCGGCGTCGCTGGCTTGATAGGTACCAAAAGGGAGATCGCTGACGATGTGCGCTTTGGAAGTTCCCCGGGCGACAGCCGCAGTATGATGCAACATATCATCGAGCGTGACGTGCGTCGTGGAGTCGTACCCTAAGACCACCATTCCAACCGAATCCCCGACCAACAAAACATCGATACCCGCATCCTCGGCGCAGCGCGCAAACGGCGCATCGTACGCAGTGACGATCGCAAACGGCTGATTGCCTTTGCGGCGGCCAATATTCCCAGCGGTAATGCGCCGCACGGCAGTTCTTTTTTGGGGGGCATCCGGACGCGCCTCCGCGGTATACGGGAGGCTGTCGATTGGAGGAAGCACGGTGATAGAACACTTTCGTGTGTCCGCCGTACTCCCTTTCGGTTTCTGCCGAAGAATAAGGGATGGGGTGGCAGGAGGACCGGGACGTGGGTTCCTTTCCGTTAAATGGTGGCGGTTTTTGCGACGGCGCCGTTTGCGCTCGCTTTTTCATCTCCGTTTGCAAGTGACTCGACGAACGAGACGAACGCACGCACGGGAGTGCCCGTCGGCCCCTTGGCCTGCCACGCCGACTCTCCTTCGAGATACGCGGTGCCTGCGATGTCAAGATGAATCCAGGGCGTCTCGCCGACAAACGCTTTAAGGAACGAGCCCGCGGTCAAACTTCCCGCAGCGCGGCCGGCTGAGTTGCGCAGATCTGCGATTTCACTCTTCGTCGCCGTTGCGTAATCATCGAAGAGCGGCATGTGCCAGTAGCGTTCGCCCGTTGGTTTTGAGGCGGCGAGGAAGTGCTGGATGAGATTCTCATCGTTCCCCATCAAGCCGCTGGCCGCGTGTCCGAGTGCGACCACGCACGCGCCCGTAAGCGTAGCGGCGTCGATGATTTTGGTTGCTCCGAGTTTCGCCGAGTAGCATAAAGCGTCGGCGAGAATCAAGCGCCCTTCTGCATCGGTATTGATCACTTCGATCGTTTTGCCGTTCATGGCTTTTAAAACATCGCCGGGCTTCATGGCCCGCGGCCCGGGCAAGTTTTCGCTTGCTGGGACGACCCCGATTACGTTAATCTTCGGTTTGAGTTTTCCAATCGCGTACATCGCTGCGATTACACCCGCGCCACCCGACATGTCGTATTTCATTTCGTGCATGTTCTCGGCCGGTTTGATCGAGATGCCGCCGGAGTCAAATGTCAGACCCTTGCCGACAAGTGCGAGCACATCTTTGCTTGATGAATCGCCTTTATAAGTGAGCACGATCATCTTGGCTTCTTCGTCGCTTCCGCGTGAGACGCCGAGCAAGGAGCCCATGCCGTGTTTCTTCATTTCGTCTTCATCGAGCACGTCGATGTCAAGACCGGCTTCTTTTGCGAGTTCTTTCGCACGCTTGGCCATGTGCGTGGGCGTCATGTCGTTGGCGGGCGTAAGTGCCATGCGGCGTGCGGCGTTGACCGCCTCGCCTAAGATCTCACCGCGTTCCGCGCCCTTCTCGAGTTCCTTGCGGTCCAGTCCGTCGGCGAGAATGATGACTTTTTGAAGTTTGATCGTCTTGTCCGGCTCGTTCTGGTACATGGTTGTATCGATCGTCCCAGTAAGCGCGCCTTCGACGATAAACGACCCAGCGGCGGCTTCTTTTCCTTTTGCGAGCTCGGGAAGCGCGAACGCAATCTCAGTGAACCCACGCTTTCCGAGATAACGGACGGCTGCGCCTGCGTAACGCGCGAGCATGTAGGGCTCGAACTTTGCACGTTCGCCGAGGCCGACCATGAGCACACGTTTGAAGTTCTTATCTCTTGCGTGCACGAGCGTAATCTCGGCAAGTTTGCCCTTGTGTTCGCCGGCGGAAATATCGGCCAGCGCGCCACCGATTTCTGTGTCGATCGTTTTTGCAACCCCGTCGAGACCAGAGTCGCCGCTGAAAACGGGAACGACCAGAGCGCCCGCGCGTACGGAACCGGGCGCATCAGTGACGATACGAACTTGCATGGTCAACCTTTCGAATGGTGAATGATGCCCAAAATGGCAGAGAGATGGGATTGTTCGCGACCGGGGCGCGACCCTGCGGCGAGGCGCGCATGAAGGACGCATACGCACGTGCCGGCGTGGATATCGAGGCTGGAAACGAGGCCGTTAGACGTTATAAGGACGTTACGGACGGGTGGCGGCACCCCGACCAACTGGACGCGCTCGGCGGGTTCGGCGGCCTTTTCCGGCTCCCGGGCGACGGCAGCCGGGCCTTGGTTGCCTCGGCGGATGGCGTCGGAACGAAGATTCTGATCGCTGCGGAACTACGGCGCTACGACTCCGTGGGCGCCGATTTGGTCAATCACTGCGTGAACGACATCCTCGCCGTCAATGCGGATCCGCTATTCTTTCTCGATTACTTCGCCGCCGGTAAATTGGATCCCGAAGTAGCCGCTGCAATTGTCGGCGGCGTGCATCGTGCATGCGAGGCGAATAACTGCGCGTTGCTTGGCGGAGAGACGGCGGAGATGCCCGGGCTGTATGCCGTGGGCCACTTCGATCTTGCGGGTACGATCGTCGGGATTGTAGACATCGATAAAGTTCCCCGTCCCCGCGATGTCGTCGCAACCGATGCCATTATTGGACTGCCGGCCGCCGGTTTACACACGAACGGCTACACCCTCGCGCGCACGCTCGTTGGCCCGGATGAATGGAACAAGCCATTTAACGGAACGACGTTTGCAGATGCATTGCTTGCCGAGCATCCGTCCTATCACCGCGAAGTGCGTACAATTCAAAGAGTTGCAAAAGTAAAAACGATGGCGCACATCACCGGGGGCGGGTTGTTGGAGAACGTGCCGCGTACGCTGCCCGAAGGGAAGAAGGCGATCTTCGAGCAGTCGCGTTGGGAAATTCCGCCATTGTTTGCAGAACTTTGCCGGCGCGGAAATCTTGAGCACGAGGAACGGTACCGCACTTTTAACATGGGCATCGGATACACGCTCGTGGTTCCGATGGCCGATGCAAAGAAAGCGGAAGCGGCGGTTGCCGGCGCGCGCATTATCGGCTGGATTGAAGACCGTCTGGACGGTGATCCCGCCGTCATCGTTCATCCCGCGCGGAGTTAGCACTTGTCGCATATGGTCAACCTTCTCGTCGATTTGAGCGATGAGCGTTTCGATGCAGACAACTTGGAAGCGATTCGTTCATCCTTAGGTGCGCGCGGGTTTTTGCTCGAGCAGTCAGCGCAAACAAGCGATCCCGCACTCGCGTGGATCGATGAAGGATTCGGCGGCTCTTGGTCATCTGAAGTCTTTGCCGGCAAGAGCATCGTCGCGCAAGATGCCGGCGGGTTTGCGGGGTTTGCCGCCTATGGCCCATGCGGGTTGAAATATGGATGGCTTGCTGCATGGCATGGTCGCCCCGACGTCGCCATCTTCGGGCCGATCGGCGTGAGCATCGCGCATCGTGGTTCCGGTCTGGCTGCGGGCTTGCTCGTTCTCGCGCTTGGTGCTTTGCGTGCGGAGGGACACCGTTTTGCGTTGATTCCGGCCGTAGGCGGCGTGGGCTTGGTTCGATTCTACGAAACCAACGCCGGCGCAAAAGTGACCGAAGAATTCGAGGTTTCGGACTGGATGAATCGCAGGATTCGCACGACCGTTCTTGCCTCAGGAAACGGCACGAATTTTCAAGCGGTGCTCGATGCTGCAGCGGACCCTGCCGCGAATGTGCCGCTCGAGATTACCTCACTCATTACCAACAATCCCAACGCGTACGCTTTGGAACGCGCGAAACGGGCCGGCGTGCCGAATCAAATCATCGTGGAGTGGGACCGCCCGGTGGAATCGCGGCAGGCATATGATGCACGGCTCTTGCATGCCGTCGGGCAAACGGAACCCGAACTCTTGCTCTTACTTGGCTGGATGCACGTACTTTCCGAGCAATGTATTCTTGCCTTTCCGCAGATGCTCAATATTCATCCGGCTTTCTTGCCGCACGATCAAGAACGCGATAACGTCGGCATGTCTGACGGAACGGAAATTCCCGCGTTTCGCGGAGCGCACGCGATTCGCGATGCGATTGAGCAAGGATCACCATGGGTGGGCGCAACGGCGCACCGCGTGACGCTCGGTACGGATC
>JACRUB010000165.1:0-6406 GCA_014305015.1 Vulcanimicrobiota bacterium
TTTTGGTGATGCGGGCAGCGCGTTTTGGATTGGGCGGCGTCTGATCGAGCGCGCCATGCGCGATCAGGACTTGGGACTTCCCAGCCCGGCCACGCCGCCGGTGTTAGAATATTTTGGCGTTGCGACGCTCTCCGAGGTCTCCGACGGTTTCTACTCGGGCAAAAGCGATCGCGCAGTCATCGCAGCACTTGCCAAGACGGCGTTTGAACTTGCCGAGCAAGGCGTCGATGACGCACGCTTTATCGTCGAGCAAGCCGCAGATGCCCTGGCGGCGCTCGCGGCAACCTGCGCGCGACGATTGCATGCGAACAAACGCGTAATCGGACATCCGGTTCCGGTTGCGTTCTCCGGCGGATTGCTCCAAAACGCGCGCTTTACTGCGCTCGTTCGGGAACGCCTAATGGACCGGCTTCCCGAAGCGAATATCGTCGCCGTCAAAAGCAAACCGGCAGAGGGTGCGCTTCTGCTTGCGTATCGCGCGGACGGTGTCGACCCACCGGCGCTGCGCCATTGAAAAAGACGCTCGAGCAACTGCGCGGGGGTTTAATCGTTTCGTGCCAAGCCAAACCGGGCTCGGCCCTCGATGATCCCTCCATCATCGCAGCCCTGGCGCGTGCGGCCCAAGACAACGGAGCGGTCGCGGTTCGCATTCAAGGGGCTGCAAATCTTCGTGCGGTTCGCTCGCTCCTCACCGTTCCGGTCATCGGGTTGATCAAACGAACCTACGAAGGCTTTGAGCCGTACATCACCCCGACCGTAACCGAAGTTGACGCGATTTTGGAAACCGGCGCAGAAATCGTAGCGTTCGATGCCACTGACCGTCCGCGTCCGCTCGGCGAAGCTCTTGAGGTGCTCATCGAAGCGATCCACCGCGGGGGCGCGCTCGCCATGGCGGACTGTGCAACGGTCACCGACGCAGAGCACGCGACTGCGCTTGGATCCGACATTAGCGCCAGCACGCTTACCGGCTATACGAAGGAAACAGAGGGGACGCCACTGCCCGCTCTGGACGTCGTTCGGGGGTTGCGCGCCGCGGGCGGTTTTGTGATCTGCGAGGGCGGAATTCATTCTCCGCAGGCGGGCCGCGCCGCGATGGATGCCGGGGCAGATGCAATCGTGGTCGGGACGGCCATCACGAACGTAGACTGGCTCGTCGAGCAGTTTGCAGCCGCGTTGCCATCTAGGTCATGGCTTCACGAGGACCGATTGTACTAAGGTTAAATACACGCGCATGGAACGGGGTCCCACCCGCGAAGTTTGGGCGCCTTTCTAAGGAGAGCAGTTTCGTTGGCAGTTGAGAATCGAGATCCGGCCGTTCATCTGGACCGGGGCTTCTGGTTGGTTACGGCGCTCCTGGCCGTTTTGAGTGCGCTCGCGGTGTACGCGACCATCATGTGGCATCCGGAGAACATGCCGCAGCTTCCCGAAGCCGCCATCCCGGCCGATCAAGTCGATCAGCTCTTCAAATTTCTCACGGCCTCGGCTGCGGTTATCTTCATCTATGTGGTTGGCTACCTCGTCTACTTTGCGATCGCGTTCCGGGTCCGTGCGAGCGACCCGCCTGATGCAGTCGGCGTTCAAATCCACGACCATCACCAACTCGAGCTGTGGTGGACGATCATTCCAACCGTCTTCACGATCGTTCTTGCAATCTTCAGCGTCAAAATCTGGGCCGGCGTTCAATTCGCCTCTCCCAACAACGGCTTAGTTGTAGAAGCAATCGGCCACCAGTGGTTCGACGATTTCCGCTATCCGGGCGTGCACGGCATCGTCACCGACGAAATGCATCTGCCGCTCGGCGTTCCCGTCACGTTGCACGTCACCTCATCGGATGTCATCCACTCGTTCTGGCTGCCCTCCATGCGCATCAAGGCCGACATGATTCCCGGCATGATCAACACCCTGCGCTTTACGCCGACCAGAGCCGGAACCTACCCGATCATTTGCACGGAGTTCTGCGGCACGCTGCACGGCACGATGAACAAACAAGTCGTCGTGATCGAACCGCAAGCGAATTTCGATAAGTGGCTCGCCGGCTGGAAGGGCAAGAACAAGAACGCAAGCGACGCCATACCCGTGGCGGGCACGGGTACAGTTAACCTTACCGGCGGTGATGCCGCCGCGGGGCAAAAAATCTTTGCGCAAAAGTGCAGCGCGTGTCACGCGGTTGGGCCTTTCTCGCAGAAAATTGTGGGCCCGGGACTTAAAGGCGTGTTGCACGATCCGGCCCATCCAAAGCTCGTCAACGGCGAAGCCGCGAACCCCGAAGACGCCGCCAAGATCTTGCAAAAAGGCTACGACGGCGACATGGGCCACATGCCGAACGCGAGCCAAAACGGCATATCTGATAAAGATATCGCAAATCTCGTCGCTTACCTTAACAGTTTGAAATAGCGGAGCATAAAGAATCATGGCAGTAGCAGCAGCACCAACTCATGGCGGCGGAGTAGCCGATCACATCCATCCCGAGCCGCACTCATTCATACGCCGCTATATCTTTTCGATCGATCACAAGATCATCGGAATCCAGTACATCGTCACCGCGTTCTTGTTCATGGTCATGGGCGGGTTGCTCGCCGAGTTGATACGCGTGCAGTTGATGAATCACTCGGGCACGTTTGTCAAGCCCGACACCTTCAACGAACTCTACTCAATTCACGGCTCGACCATGGTGTGGCTGGTCATTATCCCGCTGCTCACCGGCGGTTTTGGTAACTTCGTCTTCCCGCTGCAGATCGGCGCACGCGACGTTGCGTTCCCGTGGCTCAACATGCTCAGCTTCTGGATCTTTCCGGTCGCCGGCCTGATGCTGTACTCCTCATTCTTGATGGGTGCACCGGTCGCGGGTTGGACGGAGTATCCACCCATGTCGCTGCTGGGCGGTCCCGGCACCTCGATGTGGGCCGCAGCGATTTTCTTGATCGGTGTCAGCTCGACGCTAACGGGTATCAACTTTTTAGTCACGATCTTAAAGATGCGCGCGCCGGGCATGACCTTCACACGCATGCCGCTCTTCGTGTGGGGACAATTAGCGACCGCGCCGCTGCTGATGATCGCGACCACTGCGCTTGGCGCAGCCCTCGCCGCACTCTTCATCGAGCGCCAATTCGGCGTGCCGTTCTTCGATCCGACCCGCGGCGGCAGCCCGGTGCTGTGGCAGCACATGTTCTGGTTCTACTCGCATCCGGCCGTCTACATTATGATTCTGCCGGCGTTCGGCATGATTTCCGAAATCTTCCCGACCTTCGCGCGCAAGCCAATCTTCGGGTACAAGATGATCGCATTTAGTACGGTCGCGATTGCACTGCTCAGCTTCATGGTTTGGGCGCACCACATGTTCACCTCGGGGATGGCGCCGTTCTTGCAACTGCCGTTCATGATTCTCACGATGTTCATTGCGATTCCGACGGGCATCAAGATCTTCTCGTGGGTCGCAACGCTGTGGGGCGGCAAGATTCACTTGACGACCTCAATGATGTTTGCGATCGGCTTTATCGCCACGTTCACCTTCGGCGGACTCACGGGCGTCTATCTCTCGGCGGTGCCGTTCGATCTGCACGCGCATGGAACGTACTTCATCGTCGCCCATTTGCACTACGTGCTCGTCGGCGGAAGCTTGATGGCGATCTTCGCCGGCATGTACTTCTGGTATCCCAAGATGAGCGGACGCATAATGAACGAGTTCTGGGGCAAGGTGCACTTCTGGCTGTTCTTCATCGGCTTCAACGCCACGTTCATTCCCATGCACTGGCTCGGTTTGCTCGGCATGCCGCGACGCGTCGCCGTCTACGATCCGCAGTTCCAATTCTGGAATCAGTTTGCTTCGATCTCATCGTTCGTGATGACCGCCGGCATCTTGGTGTTCTTCATTAACGCAATCGTGAGTTTGCGTACCGGTAAGAAAGCCGGCGCAAATCCGTGGGGAGCGCGCACGCTGGAATGGCAGATTTCCTCGCCGCCGCCATACTACAATTTTAAAAAAGTTCCGGCCGTGCTCGCTGCGCCGTACGACTTTGCGGAGCCGCTGCCGTACCGCGGACTTGAGGGCGAGCTCGATCCAAACGTTCCCGCGCCCGTTGCGGCCGGACATTAAGAGGAGTTAGCGTTGGCGATTTCAGTTTCGCAAATCCCGCACGGCGATCCGAACGTGGATCAGCTTTACGCGGAAACGCGCGACCTTCGCCTGAACGGCTTCTTGCTGTTCATGGTGAGCGATCTTGTACTCTTTTCCTCGATCATCTTTGCGTATTTGTATTTGCGCAACTCGGGTCAAGGCTGGCCGCCGCCGGGCTTCTCGCGTTTGGACGTCGCATTTGCGGCGTTCAACTCTGTGGTCCTGTTTGGATCCGGCGTGACGATGCACTTCGCGCTCGAGAATTGGAAGCACGGCAACTTCATCAAGTTCGCCAACTGGATGGTAGCGACGATCGTCCTTGGCGCTGGCTTCCTTAGCGGCCAAGGCTACGAGTACTGGACGCTCTACCAAAAGATGCACGTTTCCTGGTCGGGATCGGGAATTTTCGGCGCATCGTTCTTCACGCTCACCGGTATGCACGGATTTCACGTTTTTGCCGGTGTGATCTACCTGACCGTTCTGTTGCTTCAGGCAACCAACGGCAAATACACGCAGCATAAACACTTTGGACTCACGGCCGGAACGCTCTACTGGCATTTCGTCGACGTCATTTGGGTACTGCTGTTTTCGATCTTCTACTTATTCTAAGAGGCGCGAATGAATATACTGAGCATCGAACATTACCTCGCGATCATCGGCGCGATTATCGTTACCGTAGTCGCGATTATAGCGCTCAAGAACGACTGGAAGACTCCCGGCCTTGAGAATCAGGTCTTTAAGGTCATGCTAGGGTTGCTCGCACTTGGCGGCGTGCTCTCGTTCTTCGCCGCGATTGGCGTGCTCGGTAATTTCGGAGGTAAAGCCTAATGTACGATCCCACCGATAACCGCGGCGTTCCGGTTAGCAAAGGCATCCCGCATTTGGTACAATGGGCGGCGGCCGTCGGCATGCTTATGATTTTCGGAATGGGCTTTCTGACCGTAAAAGATGCCGACAACGGGCATCAGTGGCCAGCAGCCAAGACGTTGCGCATGGATTTAGGAAGCTGGAAGTAAGCTAATCCATCGGTGCGTTGCGCGGCGCCATCCCGATATTGAGCGTCGTGATTTTCTCCGGCAGGAGGCCGGTTGATTTTCCGTCGATCTTGTGGATGCCGCCATAGATAGAAAATTCGCATAGCGTGGGAATGGTGCGATCCGGCAGCGGATCGGCCCCGAACGCTTCCCATTCGCAAGCGACATCGCGATTTTCGAAAAGCACGGCAACATAGCCGGTCGCTTCGTCACCGGAGAACGCATCGGGACCGCGGTAGCGCACGTAGCCATCTACGATGTAGATGGGTTTGAACGTATGTAGGAAAGCTCGTATCGGCGCGACCATGAGGGCGATACCATAAAGAATGAACCCGAGCGCACCGAGCGCAAAGACCGGGACGAGCACGATGAGCGATTGCTCGACGGACTGCGCGCGAAGATAGACGCCCCAGGTAAGGAACAGGAAGACAAGCGTGCCTAAAATGGCTTCGGCCGCAATGGTAAGCCGCCCAAGAACCCCCATCCACACGATGCGACGCTCTGCTGCCGTCCAGGGACGGCGCACCAAGCGCGCGCGGGCATCGAATTTTCGGAACTTCATTGCGGCAATGTCCTGTGTGCTTGCAGTTGCGGGCTTTTCGCGTGTGGCCCTCGCCCATGGCGGTAATTTTCAAGGCGTGGTGCTCGGCATCCAAGCAGGCAACTCCGAACTCATTCTTCGACAGGAGGCGGGACCGGGCCGCCCGGGAGATGTCTTCGCGGCGCGCGTCGTGCCGGCCAAAGACTTAAACCCGATTCATCTCGGCGATCACGTCGGCGGCATGCTCGACCGCCATGGAAGGCCGCCGAGTCTTTCAAGCGTGGAAGTATTGCCGATGGCGCCCAGTTCGCTCCTCCAAACAATCCGCAACGCCCGCTTGCTGCACGAAGGCGAAGCGATGCCGCAGACGCAGTTCGTGGATCAGAACGGGCGGCCGTTCCGCTTTTCGGACTTTGCGGGCAAGGACGTGGTGCTGTCGTTTATCTATACGCGCTGCCGCGATGCAAAGATGTGTCCGCTGATTAGCGCCAAGTTTGCGCAACTGCAAGATGCGTTCACTCTTCGCCAAGCTCAGGGTGACAATAGTGTGCACCTGGTGGAGATAACGCTCGATCCGCAGTACGATTCTCCTTTGGTTTTAAAAACATATGCGGATCAGTTTGGAGCACAGTCATCGCACTGGAGTTTCGGAACCGGCGATCTCAATGCGGTCTTGAACTTTGATGCACAGTTTGGCTTACTGCCGTTTGCCGATCC
>JACRUB010000165.1:6506-9599 GCA_014305015.1 Vulcanimicrobiota bacterium
CATTAGTATCTTTGCGGCGCTCGCGTGGAGCGTGTACCGCATCGGCCGCGCCTTCGGAGCCGCTCGCAGCTAAGGAGCCAACACATCGCACTTGGCGGCGAAGATGAAGTCGCTCTCGGAAAGACCGTCGATTTTGTGAGTCCAAATCGTGATCTGCACCCGCCCCCAGGCGAGCAAAAGGTCGGGGTGATGGTTCTGCTCTTCGGCCATCGCGCCAACGCGGTTGACGTACTGCAAAGCCTCTGCAAAGTTCTTAAAACGCACGGTCTTTTGCAGATGGTGGTTGTCGATTACTTCCCATCCGTCCGATAGCTCTCCTAAGAGCTTTTGCGACTGCGCGGGCTCGAGCGGCGGGACGCCTTTCGTGCATGGAACGCAGGTTTTGGCACCGAGATTCATTTTGCTCCTGCCCTTAGGCTGACTGAGGATCGGTTAGCGAAAAACTAAGGGCAAGCGCTCCTAGCGCTAGCACCGCAAAGACAACGTACGCGTCGTGGAAACCGGGCAAATCGGAGCCGGCGAACTTTACGACGCCGCCTGCGAGCGAAGCGCCGACGATTTGTCCGAAGATCAAGAACTGACTCAAGAGACCGACTGCGGTTGCGCGGTGCGATGCCGGTGTTTCGTTCGTGATAATGTAGCGAGTCGGCGCGCCTAGGAGTGCTCCGAAACCAAATCCCGCGACGATCATCGCTGCGATCGATGCCCAGAGCGATCCGAAGCCGAATGCAAAAATTGCAAGTCCTGCGGCGGTAAAGAGCGCGCCGCCGAGTAGTACGCTGCGCGCGCCGATTTTATCGAGCGCCCGGCCCGAAACGGGAATCACCGCAACGAACACAAAGGCGCCGATTGCGGCAATAAAGCCGGCTGCCGCATACGACAGATGCTGCGCCGCGACGAGCACCGCCGGAATAAAGAAGAGCGCGCCTTCCAAAATGCCGATCACGAATTCAAGCGCATAGGTGATCCTCACGTTGCGCGCGGCAAAAAGCGACGGCGGCAACATTGGAAATCCCGCACGTCGTTCGTATGCTGCAAAAACCAGCAATGCGAAGATTCCGACCAACGTGCTGCTGAAGAAGTTTTGGGTAAGGCCGCACATCAGAGCAAGCAATCCGATTGTAAGCGTAGAGAGTCCAAAGGTATCGAGCGGGCCGCGAACGCGCGGGGCATTTGCGGGCACATAACGCAGCGCGAGTACGATGACGATAAGTGCGAGCGGAAAGTTTGCTACAAAGATCCAGCGCCATGACACGAAATGCGTGACGATGCCCCCCACGAGCGGGCCGATGATGGCAGCCAGGCCCCACATGGCGGCAACCATTCCAAGTGCCGCGCCGCGCCGCTCCGCCGGGACGACGTCACCGATTGCGGCTGTCGCAACCGGGAAGATACCCCCCGCTCCAAATGCTTGGACCGCGCGCGCCAGTAAGAATATCCAAAAATTCGGAGCGATGATCGCGAGCACGCTGCCAAGTGCAAAGAGCGTTACGCATGCAACGTAGACCGGGCGCCGGCCCAAGCGGTCGGCAAGCATGCTCATCACCGCGATGCTCACCACGTTTGCAATCAAATAGATCGTGAAAATCCAGGCAAGTTCGTTTGCTGGAATGGTGAAGGTGATCGCGAGCGCGGGCAGAGCCGGTGAGAGGACGCCCAGATCTAAGGCGCCGGCAAATACGCCGAGTGCAAGGGTGAGCAACAAGGGGAGTGCCGCTCGATCCGGCTTAAGCGAAGATGCGATCGATCACCAGAGCGAGGCACATCAGCGCCAAATACAGCAAGGAGAATTTAAACAGCCAGCGCGGCCAGGTCTTGCCTTCTTGCGTGAGTACGCGCACCGCGCCGTACAGAAAAATTCCGCCGAGAATTGCTGCCGCTGCAAGATAGATCCAGCCCATGACGTGGAACGGATACCAGAGCGCGAGGGAAGCCGCCACTAAGACGATGCTGTAGATCAGAATTTCAAGTTTGGTGCGCGCGACGCCGCTCACGTTCGGCAACATCGGAATTTTGGCTTTGTCGTAATCGATCTCGGTCATGAGCGCCAGCGACCAGAAATGCGGCGGCGTCCATAAAAAGATAATCATGAACAGTCCGATGGCCGGACCGCCGATCGTGCCCGTGACCGCGGCCCAGCCCACCAGCGGCGGAATCGCGCCGGCCGCGCCGCCGATGACGATATTGAGCGGCGTGACGCGCTTGAGCATCATCGTGTAGATGACGACGTAATACACATTTCCGGCGAGCGAGAGCCACGCGGCCAGCGGATTCACTAGCAGAATCAAAATCGCAAACGAGATGATTCCAGTCGCAACCGCGTAGATTGCGGCGCTGCGAATCGACATGCGCCCGGTGGGAATGGGACGCGCACACGTACGCCGCATCAGGCCGTCGATATCGCTGTCAACAATGCAGTTAAAAGCGCCGGCGGACGCGGAAGCCAGGCCACCACCGAGCAATGTCCACAACAGCGTCTGCAAATGTGGTATGCCGCGCGCCGCCATGATCATTGCGGCGGCCGTGGTGATGAGCAACAAATAAATGATACGCGGCTTGCTGAGCTCGTAAAAATCGGAAACGATGCCGGGCAATCCGCCGGAGTGGCGCGGCAGAACGCCGTCAACGCGCGAAAGCGTGCTGCTCATGCGCGCTCGCGAGTTGGCACGCGGTACTCCAAACCATCGAGTGCGGCGAATGTCGTCGCGATGACGAAAATCAAGAACGTGAGTGCAGCGTTCGCGGCGTGCGCTTCACGAAGAATGACCGGTAGGCGCAAAGCAACGTTCAGCAAACCGAGGATGATTTGCGCGAAAAGCAATGCAAGCCCGAGCGACGTGAGAATCCGCACACGTGAAGAACCCATCCGCCACGCGAAGGCAAAGGCTGCGGCTCCCGAGAGCAGGCACGCGCCAGCTACGAAACGATGAAGCATTTGCACATACTGTCCGGAGTTATATACCACAACGTTTCCCGCGCATCCCGGAATGCTGACGCAAGCTAGGCCAGCACCGCTTGAACTCACATATGCCCCGATGCACATGGTCGCGAACGCTATCAGCGCAGTTCCGCTCAGAATTCCAACAAGAAGGG
>JACRUB010000202.1:0-1905 GCA_014305015.1 Vulcanimicrobiota bacterium
CGCAGCCGTTCTTTGCAGCAGAGGCGCCGCGTCTTGCACTCGCGGCTAAAGAGATGGCGGAGCGTTTTCTGCGGGGCGGACGGCTGATCACCTGCGGCAGCGGTGCGTACGCAACGGATGCCCAACATGTTTCCGTGGAGTTCGTTCACCCGGTTCTCGTCGGAAAACGGGCGCTTCCGGCGCTCGACTTGAGCGTCGCGTACCGCGATTGGATACCGGCAATCGCCGGCGAACACGATATGGTGCTGGGCTTCGGGCCTCCGGAGGGTGACCCGGAAATCGCGGCGGCGCTCGCCGATGCGCGCGCGCTGGGGGCGATGTCCATTTCACTTCCGGGCGCGGATCCGGGCTATGCCGTCGGCTCACCGCCCCGCGACCCGCATATTCACCAAGAGTTTTTTGAAATTCTTACCCATGCGCTTTATGAATCCGTCCACGTCTTTCTCGAGCATCGAACTCTCGGCGAACCGGAGAGCGCCTCGGATTTCTTGTATCCCTTCCTCGGAACGCAGACGCAAGAACTGGATGATGTCGTCATCCAGACCGCCGGCTCAATCGTGAGCAAAGCCTCCGACGCCGCGCGCCTGCGCGCTTTAGTGGCAGAAGAAGAATTGAACGCAATCGCGGAGGCGACGGTTGCGATGCGGCGCAAGCTTGATGCCGGCGGGAAATTGCTGCTGTTTGGAAACGGCGGCTCGGCGACGGATGCGAATGACTGGGCGCTGGACTGCGTGCTGCCGGCGGCGGGATCCAAACCAGTACCGGCTATCTCCCTGGCGATGGAGCCCGCATGCATCACCGCGATTGCGAACGACGTTGGAACGGACGTTATCTTCTTGCGCCAATTGATCGCCCAATCGAAGCCCCGCGATATCGCCGTCGCACTCTCGACCAGCGGCGGATCCACCAACGTGCTTCTGGCGCTTGCCGAGGCGCGCAAGCGAGGCATGCTGACCGTTGCGCTGCTCGGGTACGATGGTGGAGAAATTGCGCGCAAAGGGCTCGCAGACCACATCATCGTCGTGCGTTCGGATTACATTCCGCGAATCCAAGAGGTACAAGGCACGATCTATCACTTGATTCGTCGCGGCCTCGACGTGCTCGGCGGTTCGGCCGCGTAGATGCTCGAGCTGTATGGAACGGCAAGCTGCCCCTTTACCTCCGAGTTGCGTAACGATCTCGACGATGAGGGCAATGCGTTTACCGAGTACGACGTTGAGAACGACTCCCTCGCGCTCGAACGCATGCTGCAACTCACCGACGGCAACCGGACCGTTCCCGTCTTGGTTGAAAACGGCCGCGTGAAACAAGTTGGCGTCAATGGCCGCGGCTGCTATGTTGGTGGAGCATGAAGTCCGCGCGCCACTTGCGAATTTCCGGAGTCGTGCAGGGCGTCGGATTTCGGCCGTTTGTGTATCGCGTTGCACAAGAGTACGGCGTGTTAGGCTGGGTACTCAACGGTGAGAGCGGCGTTCTCATCCATGCCGAAGCCGCAACCGACGCGCTCGAACGTTTCACGGATTCAATCGTGAAGCGGCCGCCGCCCGCCGCAACCATTGCGGATATTGTCGTAAAAACCGTTGTCCCACAAGGGTTTTCGACGTTTTCTATTCGCGAGAGTGAGAAGAACGAAGCCCCAACGGTTCCCGTTTCACCCGACTTGCCGGCTTGCAAAGACTGCTTGCGCGAAATGAACGATCCAGCCGACCGCCGTTACCGGTATCCATACATCAACTGCACGAACTGCGGCCCACGTTACAGCATCATCCTAAAGCTGCCTTACGATCGTCCGAACACGACGATGCGTTCGTGGCGGATGTGCGATATGTGCGAGGCTGAATACCATGATCCGGCCGACCGTCGATTCCACGCGCAACCGGTAGCGTGTCCGCAATGCGGCCCCAC
>JACRUB010000202.1:2005-3384 GCA_014305015.1 Vulcanimicrobiota bacterium
TTGGCATTGATGCAGTCTCTTGAGCGACCGATTGTGCTCGCGCCGGCACGCGTGGAACTCGAGGGCGTTGCGCCTGAGAATCGAGAGATCGGCATCATGCTCCCATATACGCCCGCGCAGCACTTGCTTTTTGCCGCGGGTGCGCCGCCGGTGCTCGTCATGACGAGCGGCAATCGTTCGAGCGAGCCGATCGCGTACGACGACGATGATAGCCGCCGCAGGCTCGCCGGAATTGCCGACGCTTTTCTTGTAGGGGAACGCGAAATTGCAAGGCGCGTCGACGACTCCGTCGCGCGCGCTGATCCATGGGGCGTGGCCGTATTGCGGCACGCACGAGGCTACGCGCCGCGAGCGGTTGCGACCATTCCTTCCGAACGGCCGATTCTCGCGGTCGGCGCGGATCTCAAAAATGCCGTGAGTCTGGTGGTGAATGCAAATGCGTTCATCAGTCAGCACATCGGCGATCTGGATCACCTCTCGGCGCGCACATCGTTCGAGCAAACGATTGCGGACTTGCGGGCGATGTATGAGCTTAACGAAAAAGACCTGGTCGTCGCGCACGATATGCATCCGGGGTACGCCTCGACGCAGTACGCGCTCAGCCTGCCGGGAACGCATGTCGCCGTACAGCATCATCGCGCGCATGTCGCAAGCGTGTTGGCAGAACGCGGCGCGTGGGATGAGCGCGTGATCGGATTCGCCTGGGACGGAACGGGGTTTGGCGACGATGGCGCTATTTGGGGCGGCGAAATTTTCACCGGAACCCTACGCAGCGGTCTGCGACGCACAATGCATCTTCGTGAGGCTTCTTTGCCGGGCGGTGATGCCGCGGCGCGATATCCCGTGCAATGCGCGGCCGGTTTTTTGGCGCAGCTGGATGCGTTGCCCGACATGCAAGCCGCGCCTTTCCATTTCCCCGGCCGGTATTTTCACGCGCAGCGGCTTATCGAGCGAGACGTTCGAACGTTTATCACCACATCTGTCGGCCGTCTTTTCGATACTGTCGCGGCACTCTGTGGCTTCACGCGGGAAATCACCTTTGAAGGGCAAGCCGCTATGTGGCTCGAGCACCTTGCTATGCAAACAGATCGCGCAGCAAACTATTCGATGCCTATCCATGAAGATGAATTCGATTTCCGTCCGCTCTTAGCCGAAATTCTGGAAGATCGTGCGAGTGGCCGTCCCGTCGCCGAAATCGCGCACGGCTTCCATGAGACGCTGGCACAAACAATGACCGATATTTGCGGCATGCTCGGTGAGCACGCCGTCGTGGCATCCGGTGGCGTGTTTCAAAACCGCTTGCTTGGCGGCATGGCGTTTGAGCGCTTCGGCGAGCGGCTCTGGCTCAACACAAAAGTACCGTGTAACGACGGCGGCAT
>JACRUB010000202.1:3484-9553 GCA_014305015.1 Vulcanimicrobiota bacterium
CCGCAGGAGACGTATTTCGGTATTTCGCTGGCCGACTTGTGGACGTTCAGGAAATAGTGTCCGTCTTTGAGTTGGTCGACAGTAATGCCCTTAACGGTCGAGATCGAGGTGCCGTTGACGACGTTGTTCAGGGGCTTCCAGGGCACCGGGTTGCCCTTTTGGCACGTTCCGATATGGATATGGGCCGGCTCGCTCGCGCCTTTGGGCTCGTTGAAGATCGCGATCTTCACCCAGACGCCGCCTGGAGCGCCCTTAACGACCGCAGTGCCGTTTTGCCTGGAACCGTGGAGTGCGCCCATGTTAATGTTTTGAACCTTGCCCGACATGGCGTTATGCATGCGGTGCAGGGTGTTCGGGGTAGCGAATGCAGTGCCGGTAACGGCCAGTGCAATCACGCCCGCGAGAATGCCATGATTGAATTTCATATATGCTCCCTAGAGAGTTGAATAAGAACAGAATAGATCCGCCGCCTGCCGCCGTAGCGGCAGAAGCGGTGGTCTGCAGGCTTATTCCCCGGATAAGGCTCGCTAAATCACTGTCCTTGCAACTGGCTTAGGGCCGCCTTAATGGCCGTCATAATCGCCGCCGTCGGTACGGCGTCCGTGTCGTTGACTAGGCCAAGCAGGCGAGCGAGCTGGCCATTGAGTCCCGCGTAGCGCTCGCGCTGTTTGGGGCCGGACGATGCGTGCGCCAGCGCCGCCGATTTATTCATCGCCGCCGTCAACTGCTGTGCCAACTGGAACTGAATTCGCAGTTGCGCCGGCGTGAGAGGAATTCGCGGGTCCATCTTGACGCGCAACGGCTGTGTGAACGTACGGCCTTCCGAGCGCAGTACCACGGAGTACAATCCCGGGAGTGCGACAGCACCCCGCGGTTCGCGCGGCGTGTTTTCGTAAATCGCGGAAATCGGATAGTCGTGGCCGAGCGATTGCGGGCTCGGGTACCGCAAATCCCAGACGGCGCGATGCATGCCCGCCTCCCCACTTGGAATCATGGTAGGCCGAATCCAGTAGGTTGGCTTGTCCACTCCGGGGTCGACGGGTTCGGGCTTATCGTCGCTCGTGTAGCGCCGCACGAGCGTGCCGCTCGCATCGCGAATCTCAATTGAGACCGCGCTCGGCGTTGCGAGGAAGTAATCGAGCATCGCGCCGTCGGGCGGGTTTTTCCCAGCCGGTTCTTCCGGCGGTAGCGGTGTATCGCTGTTTTGATTCCAACGAATACGGTAGGCGAGCGCCGGGGTGAAGAGTCGCGTTTGCGCTTCATGCTGTTGTGCAAGTTGGCGTAGTGGCGTAATGTTGTCGAGAATCCAGAACGAGCGCCCATGCGTCCCCACAACGACGTCGTCGTCATGGATCACTAAATCGCGAACCGATGTTGCCGGCAAGTTAAATCTGAGTGGCTGCCAGTTGTTGCCGTCGTCGAATGAGACGAAGACGCTGTGCTCGGTGCCGGCGAAGAGTAAACCGCGTTGCACGGGATCCTCGCGTACCGTGTTGACGCTCGCATCGTTTGGAAGTCCGCTGGTGATGCTTTGCCACGTCTTGCCGCCGTCGTGCGTGCGGTAGATGTACGGATGCAAGTCGTCCAACCGGAAGCGGTTGATCGCTGCATAAGCCGTGTTTGTATCAAAGTGCGATGCGTCGAGCTGCGCGACTTTACTCCACGCGGTAAGCGAAGGCGGCGTGACGTTGCGCCAGATTCGTCCGCCGTCGGCTGTCCGCCACAGCAATCCGTCATCGGTTCCAGCCCAAATAATTGCCCCACGGAGCGGCGATGGCGCGAGTGAGTAGATCACACCGCGGCGCGCTCTCTTAGCCGCAATCTGCGAGAATGCGCCGAGACTAGAATTGACGCCGGGGTTCTTGCGCGTGAGATCGGGGCTGATGATATCCCAGCTGCGACCGCCGTTGCGCGTACGAAAGAGAACGCTCGAGCCCAAATATAACGTGTGAGGATCCGCCGGCGAGAACAGCAGTGGGGCCGTGCGGTTGAAACGGTACACCTTATTGCTGCGCCAATTGAGAATCGGACCAACTTCTTGCACTTCACCGGTGCGCGCATCGTAGCGCTCGACCTTGCCACCGTAAATGATGTTGGGATTGAGCGGATCGGGCGCCACATAGCCGTACTCTTCGGTGCCGACCGGGTGCCACTCGCGGAAACTGATTTCGCCGTAGTCGCTGCGACTACGCGTTCCGGCGCTTCCGCTTTCCTGTTGGGCGCCGTAGACCCAATATGGAAATTGGTTGTCGGTGATGACGTGAAAGAATTGTGCCGTCGGCTGGTTGTACCAGCTGCTCCAGGTGTTTCCGCCGTTGACACTGATGGTTGCGCCTTGATCGACTGCGAGTGCAATGATTTGCGGGTTCTCGGGATTGATCCAGACGGTGTGGTAATCATCGCCGCCCGGTGCACCTTTGATTGCAGTAAAGTTCTTGCCGCCGTTCGTTGAACGATAGGTCGACGTATTTGCAACATAGACGATGTTTTCGTCGCTCGGATCGACGGACACGTGCGCGAAATCTTGCCCGCGTCCGGTGATGCGGTCCTCTTTGTTTACCGCAGCCCAGGTCGTGCCCGCGTCGCTGCTGCGATAGAGCGCCGGCGTCTCCGCATCGACTTGCGCGTAGACGACGTTTGAGTTGCTTCGCGAAACACTGATGCCGATGCGACCGATCTTTGCCGGCAGGCCGCCGGCGATTTTTTGCCAGGTCGTGCCGCCGTCGATGGATTTGTACATACCGCTGAGCTCTTGACGTTCGAAGACATCGCTGAACCACGCCGAGTGCCGCGCGGCCCACATCGATGCATAGAGCACTTGCGGATTGTTCGGGTCCATCGCAACGGTAGCCGCGCCGGTGTTCTCGTCTTTGTACAACACGCGCTCAAAGGTCGCGCCGCCGTCGAGCGAGCGATAGACTCCGCGCTCTGTGTTCTGTCCATACGGGTGTCCGAGGACGGCAACGAAGAGGCGATTTGCATTTTTGGGATCGACGACAATCGCGCCGATTTGTTGAGCGTCCCGCAAGCCGAGGTGCTGCCAGGCCTTTCCGCCGTCGCGCGACTTGTAAATGCCGTCGCCGGTCGAAAGATCGGGACGCTGCAAGCCTTCGCCGCTGCCAACATAAATGGTATCCGGCTCCGATGGCGCCACCGCGAGCGCACCGATCGATTGTGTCGGCTGCGAATCGAAAATCGGATTCCACGTGCGCCCGTAGTCGTCGCTCTTCCAAACGCCGCCGTCAGTGGGTGCCATGTAGAAGACGTTTTGTTTGCCCGGCACGCCGCTGATTGCCACGGTGCGGCCGCCGCGGAACGGTCCAATCGACCGCCAGCGCAACGCGCCAAACGTTGATGCATCGACCGGCTGCGCCGACACCTCGCAGAGAGCGGCGGAAAACAGAACGGTGCCTGCAATCATGGCACAGAGCAAACGGCGCATCGGGTCTACCTCGGGCGCTTTCCGTTGCGCGGCACGCCGCGATGTTTGGGCATGAACGCGGGTCCGACCGGATACGAACCCTTGCGCGAAAGCGCCGTGTCGACATCCTCGCATCCGATGGGTGTAAATTCGCGACAGTCGCCTGGGCGCGCCGAGTAAATTCCGCAATAGAACTTGCCAGACTTTGAACCTTTGAGGAAGACGCACTGCGACTCGATCGCCGGCGTGACCTTTTTCAAATAACCCACATAGTGGCCGTCGGCGCTCTTGCGCTGCACGACGTATTCGCTCAAGACTTCGCTATACGGCATTCCGAAATGATCGGCGATGCGCTGCACGTCCGCTTTGCTCACGAATGGCTCATAACCGCTACAGCACTCTGCGCAACCCGGCGGACACGCGAGGTTTTCAGGCAAGTCTTTGAGGTGCTTGCGCGAGAGGTCGATCACCTTAGCAACCGCGCGCACGAACTCTTCGTCTTCGTTATATTTGTACGACCACTCTTTTTGAATGATCTCGTTGACGTTGTAGAAGCGGTTGATGCGCTCGTTGTACTTGATCGTGATGTGCTCTTCGGTGATCTCGATCTCGTTCACATGTTCCATCGGCGCAGTATCGAGCATCTCCGGATGCGTCGGCTGTTTCGTATCGCGCGTGAACTCGCGCAAGTTGATCAAGTCGATGGTCGTTATCGGAGCGCTTTGAATGGGCCGAACGTCGTGCGGCTGCGGGCCTTGGGCACCAGGTTGGGGATCGTCGGTCTTCACACCGGCGACTAAAACTTTCTTGTTCATGGCCCGGGTATCTTACGTGGCCTGCAAGGCTGTTCCCGCGTCGGTACAAAACAGACCAGGCATGCAAAAAGCCATCGGTGTAGACCTCGGCGGCACCCATGTCATGGCCGCCGTCGTACAAGAAGACGGATCAATCTTAAGCCGCCACGAGCAAGACCTTAATGACCATGCTGTGGATAAGGTCATGCTGGCAATCGAACAGACCATAGACGCGGCGCTTGCCGACGTCAAGGAGAAGTCGGTCGTCGGCATCGGTATCGGCTCGCCAGGCAACATCGAGCCGCGGTCCGGCATGATCTTGTACTCGCCGAACTTCCAATGGACAAACGTGCCTCTTGGTGAGAAGCTACGCGGGCACTTCGATCAGCCGGTCTTTATCGGAAATGACGCGCGCTGCGCGACCCTTGGCGAGTATACCTACGGAATGGGCAAAGGCACCAAGAACTTTGTGTTGCTTACCATCGGAACCGGGATCGGCGGCGGGATTGTCTCCGAAGGCTCCTTGTTGCTCGGCAATTCGGCTGGTGCGGGCGAGTTCGGACACCATCAAATCCGGCCGACGGACGGTTTCATCTGTAACTGCGGAAAAGTCGGCTGCTTCGAAGCGCAAGCTTCCGGCACGGGTTTAATCCGCCACGCGATGGCGATCCAGGCGTCCTTTCCGCGTAGCGCGCTGCTCGATAAGGAGCGCGAAAAACTCGGAACCAAAGCAATTCGCAAAGCCGCACAAGCCGGGAACCCGCACGCCGTCGCAGCGTGGAACAACTTCACCCACGATCTTGCAACCGGGCTCGCCAACATTATCGCCTTCGTGAATCCCGAAATGATTGCGCTCGGCGGCGGAGTAAGCAGCGCTCAAGATTTTATGCTGGATGCGGTGCGCAACCGAGTCGACGAATTGACAACGATGGTTCCCCGCGGCACCACCAAGATCGTCATCGCAAAACTGCTCAACGATGCAGGCGCAATCGGCGCCGCGACGATGGCGTTCCGCGGAGGCCTTACTACCGTTCATGCCGCGTAGGACTGCGCTTGTCACCGGTGCCTCGGGCGGCATCGGACTCGAGTTTGCAAAATTGCTTGCGGACGGCGATCACGATCTGATCCTCGTTGCGCGCTCCTCTGCGAAGCTCGAAGGGATTGCGGCTGGCTTTCGTGCCAAATACGGCATTGTCGTCAACTGCATTGCCAAGGATCTCTCGCAACCGAATGCCGGCTTGGAGCTCTACGAACAAGCGCGTCACTGCGACGTGCTCGTAAACAATGCCGGCTTTGCTACTTATGGAAAGTTTGCCGAAAGCGATTTGGCGGATGATCTACAAGAGCTGCAGCTCAACATCGTAACGCTCACGGAGCTCACGCGACTGTTCTTACCCGGAATGATTGCGCAAAAATGGGGACGCGTGCTCAATGTCGCTTCCACCGCTGCATTTCTCCCAGGTCCGCTGATGGCGGTCTACTATGCGTCGAAGGCCTACGTGTTGTCGTTCTCCGGAGCAATTGCCAACGAACTGCGCGGTAGCGGTGTTACGGTAACATGCTTAGCACCGGGGGCGACGGAGACGGGATTTCAGGAGCGCGCCAGGATGGGTGACGTGCCGCTGTTTCGCGTTGCGGTAGCCGATGCATCGAGTGTTGCGAAAGCCGGCTACAGCGCGATGAAAAAAGGCAAGCCGCTGGTCATTCCGGGTCTGAAAAATAAAGTGCTGGTGTTTTCAACCAAAGTTTCGCCGCGCTCGCTCGTAACGAAAGTATCCCGCGCCGCCATCGAACGCCCCGACTGAAGTGATATTTCAACGCCGGGTGAAATGATTCGGTGGTACGCTGTACTGG
>JACRUB010000208.1 GCA_014305015.1 Vulcanimicrobiota bacterium
CTCGGATACTGTGCGCCGATTTTGCGCGCGCCTTCGAGCAACTGCAAGCCGCGTACCCGCGCGTTTTCAACCAGATCATCTTCAACCAAAACGTTCATCGCAGCAAGCGCGGCGGCGCACGCCAGTTCATTTCCCCCGAACGTCGATGTGTGCATGAGCGGAGCTTTCGCATATGCCGCATTCCATACCGACGGTCTCGCGATGTATGCGCCCACCGGAATGATTCCGCCCGAAAGACCTTTGGCAAGCGTCATGACATCCGGAACGACGCCGTCGCGATTGCAGCCGAAGAGCATCCCGCAACGTCCCAGTCCCGTTTGCACCTCATCTGCAATGAAAAGCGCGCCGGTGCGATCGCAGATCTCGCGCACCGCGCGCAGATACCCGTCGGGCGGAACGATTACGCCCCCTTCGCCCTGCACGGGTTCAACGATGAATGCGGCGGCATCTTTGAGCGCTTCTTCGAGCACGGCGGCATCGCCGTAAGACACATGTTCGAAGTGTGGCAGCAGCGGCTGATATTCCGAACGAAAATACTCGCGGCCGCTGGCGCTGAGCGCGCCGAGCGTTTTGCCGTGATAGGCATTGGTGGTGGCAACAATCATCTGACGTTTGGTCGCGACCTTTGCAAGCTTGATCGCGCCTTCGACTGCCTCTGCGCCGCTGTTGGCAAAAAACGAAATCTGCAAATCGCCGGGCGCTAGCTCCGCGAGGCGCCGCGACGCGCGGCCGAGCACGACGTTGAACATTGTCTTGCCCGAGAGCGACATCAACTCCATCTGCGTTTTAACGGCTTCCATGACTCTGGGATGGCTGTGGCCGAGGGTAAACACACCGTAGCCGCCCGCAAAATCCAAATAGGCTTTCCCGTTTTGGTCGTAGACCGTGCACCCCTGCGCGCGAACTTCCACCGGCGAGCCGGAAACCTTCATCACGCGCGCGAGTGGCGGATTCACAAATTGTTTGTAGTTTTCGTAGACTTCGTTATAAAGATCGACGGGCGTCTCCGCGCCGTGCAGGTCAGGCTCGCGGAGCGTCATGCAGCCACGGACTCGCGCTGCAGCGATGCGATCGCTTCTTCGATAACGTCGTACACTTCTTGCGCCGTATCCATGTGCATGATGCGCTCTCGAAGCACCGCCGCACCGTGAATGCCTTTGATGTAGAGCGCAATATGTTTGCGCATTTGCGGAACGGCGCGGCGTTCGCCCCATTCATCGACCATTGCACGGTAATGCACGATCGAGTAGCGCAAACGCTCGGCAGCCTCCGGAAGTGGTTGCGCTTCGCGGCCTTCCATTAAGTCGCGAATCTGTGAAATCAACCACGGATTGCCGAGCGTTGCCCGGCCGACCATGAGCGCATCAACGCCAGAGTCACGCATGCGCTGCATCGCAAGCTGCGCGTCGTTGAGATCGCCGTTGCCGATTACTGGGATATCGATCGACGCTTTGAGACGAGCGATATGATCCCAGTCGGCGCTTCCCTTATAGAACTGACGCGCGGTGCGCGCGTGCAGCGTAATCGCTGCAACACCAACCGCTTGGGCGCGCTTCGCGACGTCGACGTACACCAAATTGCTCTCGTTCCAGCCCAAACGCATTTTCATCGTAACCGGACAATCGACGGCCTCGACAACTGCTTTCATGATCGCTTCGCATTTCTCGACGTCTTTAAGGCACGCGCTGCCGCCAGAGGTCTTCGTGACCTTGGGTGCCGGGCAGCCGAAATTGATGTCGACGATGTCGGCACCGCACTCGCGCACAACTTGGGCGGCCCTGGCCATGATGGCGGGGTCATCACCCCACAGCTGCGTGGAGACCGGCTTCTCGAGTCCGTGTTGATCGATCATCTCCATCGTGCGCCGGTTGCCGTACTGGAGCGCATTGGAAGAAACGAACTCCGTGACCGTTAGGCCAAGCCCGAAGGGCTTGTAAAGGGCGCGCATGGTGCGATTGGTGACGCCGGACATGGGTGCCAGAACCAGCGGCGGCCAGATCTCGTGGGGACCGATTTTGAGGGGAGGGACGGCGCGGGACATACGGTGGTATTCTACCACGCGTGGAAAGGGCCGCCCAAAGGCGGCCCTTTCCACTGGGGCCCACTGATTACGCGCCGCCGTTGTGGAACAATTGCAGGCCCAGCAAGCTCAGATTCGCGTTCACGTGATCGATGCTCTTCGTATGTTTCGCAACGACATCCGCTAAGCCGCCGGTCGCTACCACCACCGGCTTCGCGCCGAGTTCGGCGGCAATCCGATCGATAAGCGCTTCAGCCTGACCGACGAAACCATACACGATACCGGATTGCAGCGAAGCAATAGTGTCGCGACCGATGGCTTGTTGCGGCGCTTCCAATGCAATTTGCGGAAGTTTCGCCGCGCGGCCAACCAATGCATCGACGGAAATCGCAATGCCGGGCGCAATCGCGGTCCCTAAATAGGCGCCGTCTTTGGAGACTGCAACAAATGCGGTAGCGGTTCCGAAACTGATAACGATCAGCGGCGAGCCGTATAAATTGCGCGCGCCGATCGCAGCTGCAACCAAATCCGCTCCTACTTCGGAAGGCCGCTCGGTGCAAATTTCGATCAAATTCTGTTTGTGCGGTTTTAGAAATTCTGATTTCGCACCGACAAAGCGCGTGCACGCATCCAAAAGCGTTTGGTCGAGCCTCGGGACGACGCTTGCAATCACGACGGCATCGACATCGTCCGTCTTCAGTTTTTGGGTTGCGAAGAGCTGCGTGAGAAAAACGCCGTATTCATCGGCCGTTCTGCGCGCTTCCGTCGTCACACGCCACATATGTTTTAAGGGGCCGCGGGCGCTCTCGAAGACGCCGAGCTTGGTTTCCGTATTGCCGACGTCGATCGCAAGCAGCATTACTTCGCGGCTTCCATTCTTTTGGCGATGGCATCGAGCATCCGCGCGGCAAGCAAGGGTTTTGAGCCCGTCCCCAACTCTTCGCGCTCGCCACCAGCAAACAACAACGTCAGCTTATTCTCGACGGTCCCGAATCCGCGCTCTTCCGAGACGTCGTTGACCGCGATGGCATCTAAATTTTTGTTGCGCAATTTCTCGAGCGCGTTTTCCTCATGCGCTTGCGTCTCTGCCGCAAACCCTACTAAAAACGTCCCACCCTTGCGCTCGCCAAGCGTTTTGAGAATATCCGGATTGCGAACCATGCGCACGTTTAAGTCAGCATCGCTCTTCTTGAGCTTCTGCGCCGACTGCTCGGCCGGGCGCCAATCGGCAACCGCCGCGGATGCAATGGTGAGATCTGCGCCGGTCGCATCCGCGATTGCCGCGTCAAACATTTGTTGCGCGGTCACGACGCGAATCGTGCGAACGCCGGCCGGCGGCAGCAGCGCCGTTGGCCCAAGGATCAACGTGACCTCGGCGCCACGCGCCGTCGCCTCACGGGCCAGTGCAATCCCCATGGCGCCTGTTGAGGCGTTCGAGAGATGCCGGATCGGGTCCATCGGCTCTCGTGTTGGACCGGCCGTAATCGCGACGCGCTTACCGCGCAAAACGCCATTGCCGGAAGAGATTACAAGGCGAATCGCGTCGAGCAAACGTTCCTCGCTTGCCAGTCGTCCGACGCCGCTCTCGCGCTCGGCTAAGAATCCTGATTCGGGCGCAACGATGGTGATGCCGCGTTCCGAGAGCGTCTGCAAATGTGCTTGCGTTTCCGGATGTTCGTACATAGCGGAATTCATCGCCGGCGCAACGATGATGGGAATTCGCGCGGCAAGCAGCGCCGTCGACAGCAAATCGTCAGCGACACCGTTTGCAAGTTTCCCCAGAATGTTCGCGGTCGCCGGCGCCACGATGACCACGTGCGCTTCGCGCACTAATCGAATGTGCGGAATCCGTTCGGGTGCATCCCAGAGCGAGGTATACACGGGTCGCGCCGTCAGGGACGAAAAGGTCAGGGGGGTAATAAATCGCTCCGCTTCCGCCGTCATGATCACATCGACGATTGCGCCGGCTTGCACGAGCGTGCTCGTTAGCGCGGCGGCCTTATAGGCCGCAATTCCGCCGGTGACGCCGAGCAAAACGCGCGTGTCTTTCATTTCGTGATCCACAGATTATCGAGCAAACGAGTTTTTCCAAAACGCGCTGCTCCGATAAGAAAGGCCGGAACCTGCAAGGCTGAAAGCGGCTCAAACGTCTTTGCGCTCACGAGGTCCAAATAGTCCAGCTGCGCCAGCGGACTCAATATCGACTTAGCTTGTGCGACTGCGGCGTCTTTTGTCATGCCTTGATGCAGCAGCAACCGCATTGCCGTCAGCGCCGCATAAAGCGTAGGCGCGGCCTCTCGCTCTTGCGGCGTAAGATACGCGTTGCGGCTCGATAACGCGAGCCCCTCAGAGTCGCGAACGGTCGGTACGATTCGCACTTCCACGGGAAAGCCGAGATCGCGCACAAGACGCCGCAGAACTGCTGTTTGCTGTGCATCTTTTTGTCCGAGAAAGAGCACGTCAGGTTGCATGATAGTGAGCAACTTCGCCACCACCGTGGCAACCCCGCGAAAGTGCGTCGGGCGCACGGCGCCTTCGTATGTATTGCCCATCTCGCCAACGTCAACGCTCGTAGAAAAACCCGGCGGGTACATCTCTGCCGTATCAGGCGAAAAGAGCAGATCGAGCCCCAGCTCTTCGAGCTTGGCGATGTCACCCTCGAAGTCGCGCGGATACTTCTCGAGATCTTCGCCCGGCGCGAACTGCAGCGGATTGACGAAGATCGATGCCGAGACGGTTTTGCATTCGGCGCGGGCTGCGGCGACGAGGCTGGAGTGCCCGGCATGAAGCGCGCCCATCGTTGGAACAAATCCATGCGGCCGCGGCATCTGCGCGAGCATTGCACGAACCCGCTCGATCGTGCCAGCAGTCAGCATATGGTTGCTTGCTAGGAGCCTGTCGGCCTTGGGACGTTTGCGGATTCGACGCCGAATTTTGTTCGAAGACGGGGCGCGAGGAGGGACGCAATGCAGCGCATTGTGGCCACCGGAGCAACGACGTATTCGGACGAAAGGCGGCTTGAAGGCGGGAACGTTCTCAAGTCCGACAGGCTCCTAACTCTGGGTTACGCGCAAAACGGTTCGTCCAACGACGAAGGGGGCGCCGATCGCAAGTGCAGCCTCACCATCGACGGTTTTGCCGTCCAACCGGGTGCCGTTGCGGCTCGCGAGGTCGGAAAGCAGCAAGTTTCCCTTTTCTGCTCTTAGCTTTGCGTGTTTTCGGGAAATATAACGATCGATGGTAATACAGGCGTCGGCCACCGCGTCATCGCGTCCGATCGTGATCTCACGCTCGAAGGACCAGGTCTTCCCGTCCAGCGGTCCGGACAGGACCTCCAAAAGATACATCGGCCACGGGCCTTCTATTGTGGAGACGGGCGCTTCCTGGTCATATCAGATTCTAATTCTGGGGATTAACGATTTCGGAAGCCACGGACGATATGATAAGGGTGACGTTAAGCACACCATATCCAGGGGCGGGGCGGATGGAAGATAAGTTCGACGAGCTGCTCGGTCTCATTGAGATCGAGCCGGATGCCCTGCGAGAGGCAGAGTTCATGCAAGCTCAGGCAATTCTTGAAACGATGATCGGCAAGACGATCACGTCGGCTTCGATTGAGGATACCCGCATTGTGGTGGCCACATCGGACGGCAACAAGTACTTCTTCTACGGGTTTCTCGGCGAGGACACCGCGGCTTAACTTTTGAGCGACCGCTGCTGCACTGCATGAATGTAGTACACGATCGCTTCTTGGTCGGTTGCGGAGATGCGCGTGAACGCCATGCCGTGGTAGTACCGGCCGGAACTTCCTTCAAAATACGAAAGCACGACACGGCCGAAGGCCTTGATTTCCGGCGTGCCGCTGGGCAACCGGAACTGCAGTTCCAGCACTTGCCCGCTGTCTAAATTCCGGTCCATCGAGATGCGAATGCCCGCGCCGGAGAGATCGTGCGCGCGCGACGGAATCACCGCACTGCCCTCATCCTCAAGCGTCGCATCGACTGCAACGTCGACCGGTGCCCGATAGTATTGCCGCTGCTGCGCGGGGCTGCGTTCGTTTGTCACTTGCGCTGGTGGCTTCTGCGTACTGTCTCGGTCGCCTTCAACCTGCGCGCATCACCTCGCGGGCAGCAAGCAGCGAGCCGAGGATTGCATGTTCCGACGTCACGCCGCCCTGCAGATAGACCTCATATGGCGGGCGCAGTGGCGCATCGCATGAGAGTTCGATGGTTGCGCCGGAGACGAACGCGCCGCTGGACATCACCACCGGATCCGTATAGCCGGGCACCGCACCGGGCTCCGGACGAAAGCGGCCGTTCACCGGCATCGCCTTTTGCAGACCGTCCGCAAATGCAAAGACGGCTTCGGGAGTACGCAAGCGAATCGCCTGAACGATATCGGTTCGCACGCTACCGGGCTGCGGGTCAACCTCGAAACCGAGTGCCGAGAAGAGCGCCGCTGCAAAATCGAGGCCCCGCAGCGATTGCTCTACGACAAGTGGCGCGAGAAACAGGCCTTGCAGAAAGTTGCGCCCGAAACCGAGAGTTGGCCCGAGCGTATTGCGCAGCCCCGGCGCATATAAACGCGCAGCAACGCGCTCCAAAAGATCTGCGCGTCCGGCGACGTACCCGCCGGCGGGTGCAATCGAGCCGCCCAGGTTCTTGATGAGCGATCCCATGATCAAATCAGCCCCCACATGGGTCGGCTCTTGCGTCTCAACCAGCTCGCCATAGCAGTTGTCGACAAGAATAGCAACGTCCGGTCGCCGCATGCGGACCAAATCAAATACCTCTTTGCATGCGGCGATGTTCACCGACGGTCGCGTCGCGTATCCGCGTGAACGCTGTACGAAGACCGCTGCGAGATCGTCCTTTTCGAGTTCAGTCGCAATCGCATCCCGGTCGAACGCACCGCTCTTCAGCGCGACTTCCCGGTAAATGAGCCCGTTTGATGCAAGCGAATGAGGCGCATCGGTAATTGCATTGCGCAGCGTATCGTACGGCCGGCCGGTTACGCTAAGCAACGCACGCCCATGCGGCACACAGGCTGCAATGGCGACGGCAATTGCATGAGTTCCACTGACGATCGAAAGACGCGCAAGCGTTCCCTGCGTTCCAAATAAGCGGCAAAGCAACGACTCGTATCGCTCGCGCGCGGAGTCATCGTACCCGTATCCGGTTGAACCGGCCAGATCGCTTTCGGCAAGTCCCTCGTCCATAAATGCGCCGATGACGCGGAGTTTATTGCTTTCTTGCGCGGGATACCGTAACGCGCCCATGCGCAGAAAAGCCTGCTGCGCCGCGCTTTTCACGCCATCTGCGATCTCATATTTCTCGCACAGTTGCTCGATCACACTCATGCTTGCATCTCGTGCCGTTCGTAGGCACGCAGAAACGGAAAGTAAATCGCGCCGGCAATTGCGATATTGACGCTCACCAAGAGGACGGCGCGCCAATCGAGCGTTGCAAGATAGGTCGAGAGCAGGCTCGGGATTGACGACGGATAGTAGAAGGCGGGTGCGCTCACCAGCCCCCATTTGACGGCAGCAAACGTAACGGTCGCGAGCACCGCGGGTGCTACAACGAACGGCACGGCAAGAAAGGGATTGAGCGCAATGGGAAGACCAAAGAGCAGCGGTTCGTTGATGTTGAAGATCGATGGCAACAGCGTGTAGCGTGCAACCTTTCTCAAGCGTTCGACCCGGCTAAAAAGCAGCATACCGACAAGCGGCAGCGTGGCCCCCGCCCCGCCCGGAAAAACAAAAAGAAACAGCGAGGTGACGACGATGTGCGGCAACGGCGCGTGATCGTAGTATGCAGCGGTGTTCTGCTGTTGTAAAACAAGATACACCGGCGTAATAATCCCGGCGAGAAGCGCGGGGCCGTGAACGCCGCCCGTCCACAGGAGCGTCTCCACTACCGTGATGAGGATCAGCGCGAGATACGTATCGCCTAAGAACGCCAGCGGCCGCAACATGGCAAGAACCGCGTCGCTAAGCGAGAGATGGTGCGTAAACGCAAACCACGCCCCACCGACGATTATGACTGCAGCAATCTTGCCACCCTGAGCCTGTCGAAGGGTGGTTTGAAGCAATAAGCACAAGCCGGCAGCAGCCAGCGCAATGACGATCGCTAAAAACAAACCACTCGCGCCGATTGCGCGCAGATAGGTTGTAAAATCGACGATTCGCGCAGTGGGCGGCGACAGAAAAAATGCAGCCATCGTCATCCCGACGAGCAGCGCCGGATTCAATCTCAGGCGCAAGCCCAATTTGAACGGCAGAATGGCGGCCAGCGTCACCGACATCAATCCAAAGCCGGGCAGAAGCGCTGCCGCGTACCGCTTCGCAAACGGCATTGCGGGCCCGTCGTGAAATGACGCTAAGAAAAACAATCCGAGCCCGGCGCCCAGGCCGATGAGACTCCAGGGAAGCGCGTCGCGAATGGCAAGCATGGCGGGCAATTCACCGAAGCGCTGCATCGGTGGAACGACCACCCGGTCAAACCAGCCGAAAAAACCGCCTGGGGGGTTAGAGTTTACGGACGACGGCTTCGACGCGCCCGACGATTGTGACATCGTTCGCGTAGATTGGCGCCATCGCCGGATTCTCCGGTTGAAGGCGCACGCGGCCTTCTTCTTTGTAGAACCTTTTTACGGTCGCTTCACCGTCGAGCATGGCAACGACGATCTCGCCGTTGTTGGCATTTTTCTGCGGCCGGACCAAAATGAGGTCGCCGTCGAGAATGGCGGCATCGATCATGGAATCGCCGGCGACGCGCAGCATAAAGGAATCGGCATGGCGCGCGAAGGCACTCGGGAGCACAAACTCGCCCTCGATATTCTCTTGGGCCGTGATCGGGACGCCGGCGGCTACACGGCCGATAATAGGCATCGTGAGGGTCTCCGGCCCGGGCGGCACCGGGTTCGTAGGGTGCGTGGCCTCGCTGCGGATCGCTCGCGGCTTGGTTGGATCGCGGCTGATAAGGCCGCGCCGCTCCAGCGTCTTGAGGTGGGACTGAACGGTTGAGGACGAGGAGAGCCCAACCCGCTCACCGATCTCGCGGACCGAGGGCGGATAGCCCCGCTCTGCCGTGTACTCCGAAATCACTTCCAGAATGCGCTGCTGGCGCTCGGTTGTGCCTGATTGCATAAATCCCCCAACAAGGATGCCATGCGTATGGCATCCGGTATGGCTATAAAGTACCATAGGTCGAGCCGGAAAGCAAACGTATGTTCGAGAACCCCCTTGACACTCAATCGTCCCGGTGTGATAAAATCTAGGGGACGAACAGGCGTTTGGCACAAAATATGGGTACAAGTGTACACGAACAAACGTTTGGCACAAGATAGGGTAAGGAGAGCAACCGTGGGTAAGCGCAGAAAATTCAGCCTCATGCCGGTCATCGCGCTGGCAACGCTCAGCCTCATGGTGGCCTTGCCGACGCTCTCAAGCATGCACCTCTACGCAGCCAGCACCGAGC
>JACRUB010000047.1 GCA_014305015.1 Vulcanimicrobiota bacterium
GCACTGGCCCTAATCATTTTTTACCGGCGCGAGTGGGCGGCAATTATCAAGGCACTTTTTGCGAGCATCGCGCGCGGGCGCATTGAAGATAACCGCGATGAGCGCATCGGATGGCTGCTTTTGGTCGGTACCGTTCCGGTCGGATTGCTGGGGTTGCTCTTCAAGGATCCCATCCTTAAGTTATTCGGATCGACGCGGCTGGTGGCAATTTTTCTTATTGCCAATGGGCTTATAATGTTTTTGGGCGAGTTCTTGCGCAAACGGCAGCACGATGACGCCGGCAAGGAATACAAACACTTGCATCAACTGAGTTGGCTGCAAAGCATTCTAGTCGGCACAGCTCAAGCACTGGCACTTTTTCCAGGTATCTCTCGGTCGGGAACGTCGATAGTAGCCGGCTTGCTCGCAGACCTCAACTACGAAGACGCAGCAAAATACTCATTCTTGCTTGCAACGCCGGTAATTTTTGCTGCAGCGGTTCTTGAGATTCCCGAACTTTGGGCTCCTAATGCGCATGTCATCGCAATGCAGGCTGTCGTTGGATGCGTCGTCGCGGGAGTCGCCGCTTACGCCTCGGTTGCTTTTTTGACCCGGTACTTCCAACACAATGACCTGCGTCCGTTCGGCTGGTATTGCCTAGCCTTCGGTGCGCTCTGCTTGGTGCTCGTCACCAGAGGAGTTATTTCTTGAAGACACTCGCGCTCGTACTAGCAATTGTGTTCTTTATTCTTGCAATACTTTGCTTTACGGGTATGGCCAGCTTCATGCCCGCGATCGGTATTGACGGGACCCACCACACCAAACACGGTATTGCTTATTTCATCCTTGCGATTCTCTGCGTTGTGTGGATGCGCATGGCCGGTGGAAGTACCGTTCGCAGATAACAAAGGGTGCGGCGTCGCGAGGTGGGCTTATCAGATTAAGGTCCCAAGGCGCCGGCGCCGCACCTAAGGAAGAAAACGCCGTAACCGGAGCCGGCGTGACATTAAGACCTAGCTGGTTCCCACGAGATAGACTTCGTACGGGTGCGGGGCGAGTATCTCGACGTTCTTGCGAGCGTTTCGCAAGAGGCCCTCGAACTCGTGCATCTTCTGTTCGGTCGTCTGCATCACGATGACTGGATACTGCTGCGCTGAAGAGAGCACGCTCGCGACCGCGCGTGCGTAGCCATTTTCATCGGCGCTGCGAGCTCCGAAAAGCGAGTCTCGGTAATAATGCTCAATATTAAAGTAGGGATTGCCCTGCCACCAAGCTTCCCACATCCAAATCCGAGCATCGGCCGTGCGGAACGTGTTGCGAGCGGGCGGCGCTAAGAAGAGCGCATCCGCGGCCTGGTGATTGATCGTCGTTAGCACATCGGCTTGGCGGCATGTGTTGCGAAGCAGATTTGGCGCGACCCACTTTTCGGTTTGGCGAATGTAATTCCACGCGAGTTCGCTTGGCGGGATATCTTGCATGTCGTCCGGATAGTGTGCTTTCTGAAGCCAGTAGCAGAGGACGTACCACAGACCGAGGATCGCCAGTCCCGTTTGACCGTCACTGCGCAGGTTGCGAACGTTGTCGTGCCAGACGCCGAGATAGATACACTGTTCCTCGGAGAAGAAGACACCTTCCCACGCTTTGAACATATCGGTCGCATAGATACGGCCCGGAAGCATCTCGACGATCTCCGCAACCTCATTGTCTTTGAGAATCGTGAAATCGTTCACGACCACGCCTTCGCCGACGCGCACGAACCATTCGACGACATCCCCGCCGTGGACCGCAAGACCCTGGCGTTTAAGATAGTTCAGATGAGTCGGAATTCCCATGAACGGATCCACGAGGCTTTTGGCGTCGTAGCGTTTGAGCACTTCGTGCAAGCGTGTTGGGGAGATCCGCCGAGTCCGTTCGTGCAGCTCGATCATGCTTTGGCTTTCAAAGCGTCCGTATACGCGCGTACTACGACCGGATCGAATTGCGTGCCCGCCGCTGATTCCATGCGCTCTAGCGGGGTCGTGCGGTCGTCCCGGATGTGCGTTCGATGAGCTTCATCGAGCGCGTCGTGCGCAATGCAGACGGAGAGAATCCGCGCAGGCATCGGAATCTTCTCCGAGCGAAGGCGGTCGGGTAAGCCTGTCCCGTCAAACCATTCTCCGCGAGCTCGCAAGATCGGCATCAGTTCTTCGAAGGGAGGGAGTGCCCCGACGATTTGGGCAGACTCGTTCGCGTGAGTAGCGCGCAGCTCGCGCCCGAGCCCTGCGAGCGGATCGAACCGGTGCCACTCGAGCTCAGCAGACGACATCTCGCCAATTCCGAAAAGCCGCGCGCATGCGTTGAGGAGCCCGCTCTCGTGCGCGTTCAATTTCAACAACGCCGCCGTCGCAGCGGAGCGCTGCGCGATGCGGTCCGCGCGTCCGCGCGTTCCGTTGTGCGCATCGATCGCCTCGCTCAAGAGCGTGAGCACTTTCGTGATGGACGTCGCATCGGGCGTCAGCGCCGCGAACGGAAACTCGCGAGGTTCGATCTCGCCGCCGAAGGTGTGAAACCACATCACGAATGTGCGCACTTCGCCCGGTGAAAAAATACGGCCGCTTGATTCCTGAATCCTCACAAGAGCATCTTCAGGCTCGTCGTGTTCGGCGAACATCTCGGCAATGTGTAAGAACTGCGCGGCGCGCGGTATGCCGTGCCAACGCAGTTGGTCGGGGTACCCCGTACCGTCCCAGGCTTCGGCGTGCCAACGCACCAAGTCGGCGGTGTCTTTGGGCAAACCCGAAATGTGTTCGCAAATGAGCGCACCCGTGGCCGGAATGTTCCAGCGTTCCATCATCGCGGCGCGTGGCGGCAGTGCATCGCTCTTACGAAGTCCACCGTTGCCGAGTGCGCCGATGCCGTGAAGAGTGCCGGCGACGTGAATCGTGTCGCATTCTTGGGGTTCGCATCCGCCAATTTGCGCGATAGCGGCGGCTAAGGATCCGATTCGCGGGCCGTAACCAGCGGGATTTCCCAGTGCGTAATCCCCGACCGCTCCAAAAAGCGAAACCATGTGCCCGAACGCTTCGGCAGTCTCGCTAGGAGTAGAGGCCGTCCCCTGGAATAGCGTCATCTCACTCGCCGATTTTATATCTTCGTGCAGAAACCCTCACATATTGGCGCCGACGGCTCGATTTCTATGGTCGACGTCTCCGCAAAAGTCCCCACACTCCGCACTGCACGGGCCGTCGCCCGGGTCCGCATGTCCACGCAAGCCCGAGAGGCGTTGCAGGCTGCGACCCTCCCCAAAGGGGATGCGCTCGTCGCAGCGCAGCTCGCCGGCATCCTTGCCGCAAAGCAGACCGCCATGCTGATTCCGCTTTGCCATCCACTTTCGCTTGACGCCGTGGACGTTACTTTCGGCTGGGAAGAAGACGGGGCACTTGTGGTTACCGCAACCGCCCGTACCACCGGACCGACGGGCGTTGAAATGGAGGCGATGGTCGCTGCGTCCGTGGCGGCTTTGACGATTTACGATATGACCAAAGCCCTGGACAAAGGCATCACAATCGAGCAGGTTTGTCTTATGGAGAAGACCGGCGGCAAGAGTGGCACGTGGCGACGGACGTAGGGAATTTTACCGCGGCACTGATCGTGCTTTCCGATCGTGCGGCCTCGGGAGCGCGCCCGGACCAATGCTTGCCGGTCATGAGAGAGCGCTTGGGCCACGCCTACCGTATTGTCGATGAAGCCGTCATCGCGGATGATGCGGGCGAACTGCAGGCCCGCTTGATCGACATCTGCGATGGAAACCGCGCCTCGCTGGTGCTGACAAGTGGAGGAACGGGCCTAGGTCCGAGAGACCGCACGCCGCAGGCAACCGCCGCAATTTTGGATTACGAGGTTCCCGGCATCAGTGAAGCCATTCGAACCGCTTCAATTCAAATCGTGAAGAGTGCAATGCTTTCCCGCGGCATCGCGGGCGTTCGCCACAAGACGCTGATCGTCAATTTACCGGGTAGCCCGAAAGCGGTTGCGGAATCGCTCGACGTCATCGTCTCGGTCTTGCCGCACGCGCTTGAATTGCTTGCCGGCGAAATGGTCGACGGATGAACTACGAGCAAGCCAAGAATTTCTTGCTCGGCACCGTCAATGAGAGCGTGTCGCGGCGCGTCCCGTACCGTCTGGATCGTATGCGCGCATTTTTAGCAGCGCTCGACGATCCTCAAAATCAGTATCCGACGGTTCATGTCGGCGGCACGAGCGGCAAGGGCTCAACCTCGACGATGATCGCTTCGATCCTGAGTGCCTCGGGAAAGCGCACCGGACTGCATACGAAACCGCATCTTTCCTCGATGACCGAACGCGCGCGCATCGACGGCGCAAATATTCCCGAAGAAACGTTTGCGGAACTCTTGAGCGAGATGTTGCCGGCTATCGACAACACCGCGGTGGAGTTCAGCCGGCCGTCGTATTACGAAATATTGCTCGCGCTCACGTTTCTGTATTTTGCGCGGGAACAGGTTGACATTGCGGTGATCGAGGTTGGGCTCGGCGGAACACTTGATGGCACGAACGTCATCACCCCGGTTGTCAGCCTCATCACGAATGTCGGACTCGATCACACCGACGTGCTCGGCGATACGCTTGAAGAAATCGCGGCCGACAAAGCCGGCATCGCCAAGCAGGGTGTGCCGTTGGTGTGTGGAGTGGAGCTCGCGGAACCCAAACGCATCATTCGCGAACGGTGCGAATCGGTCGGCGCCCCATTCCTCGCCGTTTCGGATATGGTGCACAACGCGCGCGTCACATCGCAAGGCCGCTACGGCCAATCATTTGAAATTACAACCGCGCGCGGAACGTATGCCCTGGACATTCCGCTGCTTGGGAACTTCCAACCGCTCAACGCCTCAATCGCGATTGCCGCGCTGGAGCAATTGCCTGCGGAATTTGTGCCTGCTATCGAAGATGTGCGCCGCGGACTCGAACACATAAATCTGCCGGGTCGCATGGAGGTTTTCCCGACGCATCCGGTGGTCGTTTTCGATATCGCGCACAATCCCGATAAGGCGCGCGGGTTGGCCGCATCGCTCGCAACGCATTTTGGAACCGACCGGCACTACACGTTCGTCGTTGCAATCGGTGAGTCCAAAGACCAGCGCGAAGTTCTGCGTGGCCTCGCCTCGATGTTTTCCGCTGCGTTCATCTGCACGACGTTTGAGGCCGCCGGACGCCCAGCTGCAAAACCGCAACGCCTCGCAAGCATGGCCGAAGACTTAGGCATGTGGGGCCGCCCCATTAGCGACCCCATCGAGGCGCTTTCGGTCGCGCGACGCAACAGCGAAGCGGACGATATCGTGGTCGTAACGGGCTCAACGTTCCTCGTTTCGACTTTGCGAGATTGGTGGCTTGAAAACGTTAGTACCGAACCGACCGCGCGATAAAGATCGCGGCGCACTCAAGGTGCGCTCGCGCCGATTGCCGTGGGGTGAACGCACGTACGTGATGGGCATCGTTAATGCAACCCCTGATTCATTCTCCGGTGACGGGCGTCCGACCACGCAGTCAGCAATCGATCACGCAGCGGACCAGATTCGGTTTGCCGATTTGCTTGATATCGGTGCGGAATCGACGCGTCCGGGACATACGCCGATTGAGGAAGCAACCGAGCTCGAGCGTCTCATCCCAGTCATCGCAGGCACGCGCGAGCGCCTTGGGAACGACGCGATCATTTCGGCCGATACATTCAAACCTGGCGTGTTTCGCGCCGCGCACGCAGCGGGAGCGGACATGCTCAATTCCGTCTGGGGACTTTCCGATGAATTGCTCGCCGCAGCGGTAGAGTGTAACGTGCCCGTGGTGGTGATGCATAACAAGCCCGTGCCGGTGTACGAGCGCGACGTGGTGGACGAGATTCTTGCATTTTTGGAAGACGCGGCAAAACGCGCGGTAGCTGCGGGCATACATCCGGAACACGTAATTTTGGATCCCGGCATCGGCTTTGGAAAATTACCCGGTCACAACATCCATGTGTTGCAGTCGCTCCCGCGACTCGTTGGGCTCGGATTTCCGACACTGCTCGGCACTTCGCGCAAGTCCACGATTGGAAAACTCACCGGTCGTGAGATTCATGAACGTACGTATGGAACCGCTGCAACGGTAGCCCTTGGAATCGCAGCCGGAATTGACATCGTGCGCGTGCATGACGTCGCCGAGATTCGCGATGTTGTGAGCGTCAGCGATGCCATCGAACGCGATTGGCGGCCTGATTCATGGACGTAATCGAACTGCGGGGCATTATTGCACACGGGCGCCACGGCGCAAATCCCGGCGAGCGCGACGCCGAGCAACCCTTTGAAGTCGATCTCAAGCTGGAACTCGATCTCGGGGGCGGCGAGCGCAGCGACGATTTAGAACAAACGGTCGACTATGCGAAGTTGCATGCAGACATCGTAAAGGTCATTTCCGACCACTCCTACTATCTGCTCGAGCGTTTGGCCGGCGCTATAATAGACGAGATCTTCCGTAACGCGAGGGTCGCTCGTGCGGAAGTGCGCGTCGGCAAGCCACGGCTCTTAGATGGGGCGACGCCGTCGGTCACATTGAAACGGGAAAATCCCAGGTTTACCCGCTAGCGTGCATTCTGCCGCAATCGCAATTGGCTCGAATCTCGGCAACCCTGCACAAAATGTTCGCAAAGCCATCAGTGCGCTGCGCGGTGTCGGCGATCTAACTGCCGTCTCAAGACTTTACCGGTCCGAACCGTGGGGAGAAGAGAACCAGCCGCAGTTCATCAATGCAGTTGTGCTGATCAGCACCACGCTCGAGCCGCGCGAGCTCCTGACTGCATTGCAAGAAATAGAGCGCGAAATGGGGCGAACGCCCACCTATAAGTGGGGACCCCGAATCATCGATCTTGATATCGTCTACTACGACGACATCAGCGTTGACGAGCCCGATTTAAAAATACCGCATCCGCATTTTCGCGAGCGTTCGTTCGTGCTGGTCCCGCTGGCAGAGATTGATTCACGCTACGCGGACGCCACCGCGGCGCTTCCCGATCCTGTTGGTTTGCAAGTTCTAGAATGAGCGGTTTTACACTACGACGCGCGAGACCAGGGGCCTCCTAACACACTGCGCAAGTGCCGTGACTGCTGGTGCTCCGCGAGTTCAACGAAGCCATGGTTGCTATAGAACGGCGCGTTCCAAGGAACGCCGCGGAAGGTCGTCAGTGTAATGCTATTGACTTTGTTTTGCTCGCAGTATTGTCTTGAGGCTACCAGCAGTCGAGTTCCGATGCCGTATCTCTGGAAGGTACTTTCAACGGCGAGTTGCCAAAGATGAAGTTCATCTCCAAACTGTTCGGCCGAGAGGAAACCCACAGGCCGCATGCCGATCCGCGCCACCCAGACGCTTTTTTGAGCGATCAGGGGAATATAAGCCGACGCCGGGGTGACCTCGTCATCGGCAATCCAAGCGAGGGCAGGGATATCCCTAAAGGCTTTTCCGGCTGAGCGCTCGATTGCAGGAAATCGATGCGCGTCCGCGTTCTGCGCTACAGAAATGTGTGAAGCCCGCTTAAATGTCTTCTTCCTTGACATCTTTTTCGGCGTCTTCGGCGTGCTGCTCGCGGAGTTTTTCGAGCCGCTGATCGCTATTGACGCTCAAGCCCGGATTGAGCCCGAGGTCTTGCGTCATCTTCTCGCCGACAGTGCGGTCGTCCATAGTGCTCGCTTTCTAGGCTATCGTGATTTGATCGTAGACGCGCTTTTGAATGAACACGTCAAGTAAGAGCGGATCAATCTTACCACGCTGCGCGAATTCTTTGGTCAGAATGTCCAAGGCCTTCTCGAGCGGGATTGCGCGCTTGTACGGGCGGTCGCTTGCTGTGAGCGCATCAAAGACGTCCGCGATGGTCATCAAACGAACCGGCGGGACGATTTCGTCGCCTTTAAGTTTGCGCGGATAACCGGTGCCGTCAAGATGTTCGTGGTGCCCGTAGGCCAGATTGGCGACGTTTTGCCAGGGTGTGGTGTTCCACGGGATCTCCGCCAAGAACCGAAACGACTGCGTGACGTGCTGCTGCATCTTGTCGCGTTCATCGTCGGAGAGCGATCCACGCGGAATTTTCAGATACTCGAATTCGGGTTGGTCGAGAAGCGGCAACGCTTGATCGCGATCGGTGTAGTGGCGCTGCATAACGAGTGCGAGTGCATCGCCGACCGTGGCTGCCACGACGGCGGGCTCGTTCGCTTGTTCGATGCTTGCAAGGAGTTCGGTGAGCTCCGTGACGGAGGCGAACGTTTCGGCCTCGACTTGTTGCACGCTAGGATCGTGCATGTGGGCGCCGTTGCGCATCAGTGCAAACTTTTTCTGTGCTGAGGACGATTGGATTTGCTCGATTGCCAGCAAGAAACGTAAGCGGATCGTTTCCAGGCGCCCGTCGGGCAATTTTTTCGCTTTTCCGAAAATGTATTCCGGAACCGCGACTTTGCCGAAATCGTGCAGCAGTGCGGCGTACCGCATTTCGCGCAATTGATCGGCATTAAAGTTTAATGCTTTGAGATCGCCGGAGTCGATCGTATTGATCATCTCGGCTTGCGCAACAGTGAGTTTGGCGACGCGCTCGGAATGGCCCTGAGTGGAGGCGTCTCGAGCTTCAATTGCTTTTACCGAAGCGCGGACGAATTGCTCAAACAGCGCCTGGATTGACTCGATCAGCTGATTGTTTTCGAGTGCGATGCCTGCTTGCGAGGCCAGTGAAAGCAACACGCGTTCGTCTTTGCCATCGAACTCCGTCACGATCTGCTCGGTGAACGTGGGCGAAGTGAGCACCAAATCGAAGCCCGGCTTACGATTGACCAGCATGATGACGCCGACAACTTCGTGTTTGTGATTGCGCATCGGAACGCACAGAACGGACTTGGTTCGATAGTTGTTGGCTTTATCGAAGCTGGGATTGAAACGGTACTCCTGCGCTTCTCCGATTTCATACGCGTCAGGCATGCGCACGACTTCGCCCGTCACTGCAACGTTGCCTGAAATCGACGCACGCGAAAGCGGAAGAACTGCGCCCAAATATTTTCCTTCGTCTTCGGGTCCCGTTTGCGCGACGGCGAACCGCAATTTTTGCTCGCCATCGATCTCTTCGATCAGAAAGAGGCTACCGGCGTCGGCGTTGGTGAGTTCTCGCGCCTTGCGCACGATCAGTCGCTGGAGTTGGGTAATGTCGCGTTCTGATCCCAGGGCGAGACCGATATTGAGCAGCTGCTCGGTTTCCCGGTTGGACCGGTCCTCGGAATCCGCCATGCGCGCGAGCTCCGCACGCATCGCGAAAATGGTG
>JACRUB010000183.1 GCA_014305015.1 Vulcanimicrobiota bacterium
GGAAAAAATATGGCGAGGTCATGCTCTTGCATCTGCTCGACCAGACGATCGACCTTGGTGCGTCCTGGATCACGCTAGAAGTGCGCGAGAGCAATGTTGCCGCGCAGAGCTTATATCGAAAATACGGCTTTACCGTCGTCTCAACGCGGCGCGGCTATTACAGCGATAACAATGAAAACGCCCTCGTGATGTGGGCGGGCAACCTGAAAGGACCACTGTACTTGAACCGCTTGCGCGCACTCCGCAAAACAATTCAGCCATGAGCGGCGTTTTCTCCCTGGTCCTCGGCATTGTATCGTTTCTTTCCATTTCAATCGCCGCGACGCCGGTCACACCGTTCGGTTTTTCCGATATCGCACTTGGCCAATCCGTTACCGCGCTCATCAAAGCCCACGGTGCGCCCGATGTCGTTACCACTGACGTCGGACAAGTATGGACGTGGGATACCGGCGGCGACAAAGTCCGCGTGACAACGGACGATAGCGGCATCGTGCACCTTTTCGACGTGCTGCCATCACCAAAAAAACAGGTCAGTTTTCCGCTGGCAATGACGCCTCCGCTCCTGTTGAATTTCGGAGTGATGACACTGCCCGAAGCGCAAGGGCATCTCAAAGCGATGACCGATTTCAGTGCGTACGCAACGTTTCCGGACACCGGCGCAAAGGCCGCCGTCCAGGCATACAACATAACCCCCGCAACCGAAGCGATTCTTCTCTTCGACGATCCGGCGCAGACGTTGCGCGAAGCGTTTTACGGCGAACGCCCCTACCTCGTGCGCGACGGCCTTCTGCCCGCGGGAACGTCGCCCAAGGCGCCGCACTTTACCGCACCGGTGATTATCCATCAAGGCGCAGCCGACTATCCCGCTACCAAGCAGGAAGGCGATGCTTATATTCGATTGGCCGTCGATAAAAACGGGGCGGTCACCGATGCGACAATGTTTGTCAGCTCCGGGGATACAGATCTCGATCGCGCTGCGCTTGCCGGAGGAAAAATGTACACGTTCAAACCGGCAACCCTCGATGGTATGCCGGTTGCCTCGGTCTTTTTCCATAAAGAAACATTCCGCACATTACGGCCACACTCATAAATTTTACGCACCTCGCGAGCCGCGTGCGCGAGCACATCGCGCAAGACCACCGGTACGCTCATTCGGTTCGCGTCGCACGCTTTGCCGAACGCCTGGCCTTCGCGAACGGAGAGTCGACCTTCAAAGCGCGAATGGCTGGGATGCTGCACGATCTTGCGCGGCTCTATTCATCAAAGCGGCTGCTCGAAGAATCTCAAAGCCGCGGTCTGCCGGTCGATGCCTATGCGCGAGACAATCCCATCGTTTTGCATGCGCCGCTCTCCGCGCACCTCGCGCGCGAGCAATTTGGGGTGAGCGATCCGGCGATACTTTCCGCAATTTCCAAGCACACGCTGGGGGCTCGCGAGATGTCTGCACTGGATTGCATCGTGTTTCTGGCCGATAGTCTGGAGCCGGGCCGGGATTTTCCCGACCGGGGGCGGCTGGCGGAGTTGGCCTTCCAAAATCTCGGGCGGGCAATGGCGCAAACGATAAAGTCTTCGTTTGGCTTCCTTCGGGAAAAAGGTCTGGAGCCGGCGCCGCAAACCTTAGAAGCGGCAAGCACGTTCGACCCGTAGGTCGATTTAGGAGAGAGATTCCCTGTCGGAGTTAATTGATGTCGTGCGCGAAGCGGCGCTCGATAAAAAGGGCGAAGATTTTCGAGCCATTGACTTGGAAGGCAAGACCATTATTGCGGATACGTTTGCGATTGTGACGGGCCGCTCAAAAATTCAAACGCGTTCGATTGCCGATGCAATCAGCGAAGCCCTTAAAGCGAGCGGCCACCACCTTGCGCGCACGGAAGGCTACAATGACGGCAACTGGATCCTCTTAGATGCGGGAAGCGTGATCGTGCACGTCTTTACGCCCGAGCAACGAGAGTTCTACAATCTCGAGCGGCTGTGGGCCGGAGCAGACGAGCGAAAGGTACACTCTTCATGAGCCCGAGAGTTGAGTCGCGCGCGAAGCGGACGCGCCGCCAGTCCCTCATCAAAGCCGGCGTTTGGGCCTTCTTGCTCGTCTTTGTTTTCAGCATCGTCGGCGTCGCGATCGCCTTCATCAAACAGTGAGTCTTTTAGGGTAAGAAACTTGTAGCCCGCGCCACGGTACTACCGGGCGAGAGGAGTCTTCCACGAAATGAAACGCTTTGGCGCCCTAGGCGCGCTTGCTCTACTGACCCTCCTCGCCGCAGCGCCGGCCTCGGCAGCGCGCTCGAGCTACGTTACCGACGGGGCCGCGATGCTCAGCGCGGGCACGATTTCGAGCATCAACTCGCAGGTCGCAAACTTCAACGCCCAAACCGGCAAAGAAGTTGTCGTGCAAACGGTTTCGACGACGAGTGGAACGCCGATACGGGACGCGGCCGCAAAAACATTTTCGGACCTCGGTGTTAACGGCGTCCTACTATTCATCGCAAAAGACGACCGCAAAGATATTATCATTCCGGATGCGGCGGGCACACGCGCCGGTTGGTTTAGCCCTTCAGTTTTCGCACCTATTTACAGCGCAATGGGCGCGCAATTTAAAAACGGCGACTACGATGGCGGCGTAACCAATGCGGTTGACTCCGTTCTCGGAATTTATCGTTCGCACATGAGCTCGCTCGGCGCCGCAAACGGCGCACCCGTTCCCGTGCAGCAGCGGCAAAATACATCGTATTCAAATGTTCCGGCTACCGGAGGTTTTCATTTAAGCATGTTTTGGCTCATCGTACTTCTCATTGTTGCATTCTTCGTGGTTCGTTCGATTTTGCGCGCGATGTCCGCGCCGCGTCCGCCGGTCGGCGGACCGCCGGTTGCCCCCGGCGCACCGGGCGGACAGCAGGGCTACGGCCCGGGCTATGGCGGCATGGGCGGAGGCGGCAGTTTCTTTAGCGGTTTGCTCGGTGGTCTCGGCGGCGCTTTTCTCGGCAACGAATTGTTCCGCGGCGGTGGCGGCGGCAACAGTCTCGGCGGCGGAAGCAACGATCAAGGCGGCAACTGGAGCGGCGGCAACGCACCTCCAAGCGACGCCGGCGGCTGGAGCAACGACGCCGGACAAGCCGATGCCGGCGGTGCCGGCAGCGGCGGCGACTGGAGCGGCGGTGGTTTTGACGGCGGCGGCGGCGACTTCGGTGGCGGCGGTGGCGGGGGCGGTGATTCCGGCGGCGGTTGGTAGGATTCGACCGCTGCGCTTTGTCGAATCCGCTCGATAAGGCGATTACCGCATCAAACGATTGTTGGTTTGCATTCTACGGAAAAATTCACGGAGCGCGCGATGAAACACATGTCGTGCGCTTTGTGATGTAAAGCCTCCGCAAGTGCGCGATCGCTTTCAGGCGAAACCTCAACCACCGGGTGCAAAACAACCCGTGTGAATTCGCCGCTGCCATCTTTGTTTTCGTTCATCGCGCCTTCGGCTTCGTCGGTGTAGTTCTGCACGACGATGCCATTCGTCGAGCATAAATGCAGATACCACAATTTATGACACGCCGAAAGCGATGCGACTAAAAGTTGTTCGGGATTCCAGCGCGATGCATCACCGCGAAAACCCGGGTCAGAAGAACCAAGAATTGGTGGCTTTCCGGGCGCACTTATTTCATGCGCGCGATCGTAACTGCGGTAATTCGTTGTGCCTTCTCCGCGGTTGCCCGTCCAGCGGAGCGTTGTTTGGTATTGATGTTCCTTTGCCATAAATAGTAAAGAGGCGTTCCTAAGAGCGCCTCTTCCTTCCTCGGGGAAGGCGCGGGCAAATCCGGGCTCAAACTCTCGCGCTTATGAAGCGTTTTCTTGCCGGCCTTTTTAGTGTCGTTTTTGCCGCCACACTCGCGACGCCCACCGCTGCAGCCACAACCCAAACCGTCACTCCCGAGGAGTACGGGGGCATGCACTGGCGCCTCGTCGGTCCGTTCCGCGGAGGCCGCGCGATTACGGCAACCGGCATCGCGGGCGATCCGACGACGTTCTATTTCGGCTCGGTCGGCGGCGGTGTTTGGAAAACAACCAATGCCGGCCGCGTCTGGAAACCGATCTTCGACGGCCAACCGGTTGCATCGATCGGGGCGATTGCCGTTGCGCCCTCGGATCCCAACACCATCTACGTGGGTTCCGGTGAAGCAGACATGCGCGACGATACCATCCACGGCAACGGGCTCTACAAATCGACGGACGCGGGCGCATCGTGGAAATTTCTCGGGCTAGCCGATACGCGCCAAATCGGAAAGATCGTTATCGATCCGTTGAATCCGAATCGCATTTTTGTTGCGGCTCTCGGGCATGCATATGCAGCAAACGCGGAGCGCGGGGTCTACCGCTCCGAAGACGGCGGCGCAACCTGGAACAAAGTGCTTTACAAAAACGCCGACTCGGGCGCCATCGATCTCGCGATGGATCCGTCCAATCACGACATTCTGTACGCAAGTCTGTGGCAAACACGGCGACCGCCGTGGAGTGTGTATCCGCCATCCAACGGCCCCGGCAGCGGGCTGTATAAGTCCACCGACGGCGGTTCAAACTGGCACCAGCTCACAAGCGGCCTGCCCGTTACGAATCTGGGACACATCGGAATTGCAATTGCGCGCAGCAATCCGCAACGTGTGTACGCCATTGTTGATGCGGATAAAGGCGGACTGTATCGCTCCGATGACGGCGGCTCAACGTGGAAACTCCAAGATGCCGACCGGCGTATTTGGGGACGCGGCTGGTATTTCGAGAAGGCTACCGTCGATCCCAAAAACGCCGACACCGTCTACGTTTCAAACACGGCCTTCTACCGCTCAACGAACGGCGGTACGGATTTTACCGCCATCAAAGGCGCGCCGGGCGGAGACGATTATCAAGGCGTCTGGATCGACCCCACCGATTCGTCGCGCATGATTCTGGCAAGCGATCAAGGCGTTGTCATTTCGAACGACGGTGCGCAAACATGGAGCTCGTGGTACAACCAGCCCACGGCAGAGTTTTACCATGTCGTCACAGACAATCAATTTCCGTATTGGATTTACGGTGCGCAGCAGGATAGCGGCGCAATCGGAACGCCGAGCCGCACAAGTTATCGCGGCATTTGGAGCCGCGATTGGCGGCCGATCGCGGCGGGCGGAGAAAGCGGTTACATCGCGCCCGACCCGGAAAATCCGCGCACACTTTTTGGAACGACCGTCGATCAGTTCGATCAGTTGACCGGCGAAGATCGCGATACTTCTCCGGAGCTCGCACATCCGGGCGTGTACCGCCATACCTGGACGCTTCCCGTTGTGTTTTCACCGCGCACACACAACTTGTATTACAGCTCGCAAGTGTTGTTTCGCAGCGCCGATCGCGGCAAGAGCTGGAGCATTATCAGCCCGGATCTTACACGCAAAAATCCTGGGATTCCCGCAAACCTCGATCCCGCCACGGCCAAGGATAATAGCTTAGGCAGCCGGCCCGGCGTCATTTATACGATTGCACCATCGCCGCTCGAGGGCGGTCTGATTTGGGCCGGCACCGACGACGGGTACGTTCAAGTCACGCACGACGAGGGCGCGCATTGGACGAACGTCACGCCGCCCGCGCTCACACCGTGGAGTAAGGTCAGTCTGATCGAAGCATCACGCTATTCAGCGAAGACGGCATATGCGGCTGTCATTCGTAATCGCTTGGACGACGACACGCCCTACGTTTACCGCACGCTCGACGGTGGCCGCTCGTGGCAGAATATCGTATCGGGAATTCCGGCGGGGAGTTTCGTGCACGTCGTGCGCGAGGACCCGTTGCAACCGGGCTTATTGTACGCAGGCACGGAACACGGCGTTTACGTTTCATTTAATGATGGCGCTCATTGGCAACGGCTGCGCTTGAATTTACCGGATGCATCCGTGCGCGACATCTCCGCGCGTAAGGACGATCTCGTTATTGCAACGCACGGCCGGTCGTTCTGGGTGCTGGACAACGTCGCGCCCCTGCGCGACCTGGCGGCGAAAGACATTGCTGCCGTTCATCTCTACACGCCGGCGCTGGCAGTTCGTATGCAAGGTGGAAACGATCAAGGCACGCCGCTACCGCTCGAAACCGCCCAGGGCGAGAACCCACCGGTCGGCGCGATGTTGGATTACTACCTTCGAGACGCGCAGACCGGGCCCGTTACGCTCGTTATTTACGATGCCGCAGCCCATGTAGTTCGGCGATATAGAAGCACCGACAAGCAGAAGGTGACCGATCCAAAAACAATCGACATCGCACCCGTATGGCTAGGCACGCCTGCGCCACTTTCTGCCGAGCCTGGCATGCACCGGTTTATCTGGGACTTCCATTATGCCGGAAAGGACGGCAGCGGCTCCGGACCGCTTGCACCACCTGGACGATACAAAGTCGTGCTCATCGCGAGCGGGAAGACGCTCATGCAGACGCTGAGGCTTATCGAAGATCCGCGAATGCACGCAAGCCACCGCGATTTGCTCGCGCAATTTGAACTTGCCAACCAAGTTGCGGAGTTGCGGCAAACCGCAGGGGCTGCTTACGACGCGGCCGTTGCCCTGCGCAAAACGCATCCGGCAATGGCAAAGCAAATCGACGCGATTGCGGGCGGTCCCCCGATGGAAGTGCGAGGCGACTTTACCGGAGGTGAATCCGACATCGGCAAGCTGCATTTTGTTATGACAGCGCTGGATGCGCTTAGCGGAGGAATCGAGGGGATGGACGCGGCGCCGACGCACGACATGCACACGGCGTACTCGGTGTACCGCTCGATGCTCTCTGCTGCTATGGCAAAGTGGAACGCGCTACGAAAGACCGTTAAATAACAAGAACGGCGTCGACGGCAATCGGCGCATCGTCAGGCGTCATCATGGTTGCCTCGGCGCTCAGGTCCTCCGGCACACTAAGCGTCGTAACGTGCCCGTAGGGGCATGTGAGTGCAACGCGCAGTTGCTCGGGAGGTTTCTCAGAGTCGAAATCGACGGGCAGACCACTTGCATCGACGATGAACGAACGAGAGCCGGGCTCCGCAAAGACCTCACTACATTGTGCGCACCGGCGTTCGCGCACGTGAACGATATCAAGAAACGGCAAGGCCGTAGAGTTCGTTTTTCAAATCGGAAACTGCCTTGACGATGACGTCCAAATACGGAAGCATCCCGCTCTTGATGCGTTCCAAGCGCGCGTCGCCCTCCGGCGTAATGCGATAGATTCGGCGCGATCGTTTGGTCGGATGATCCCAACTTGCATCGAGAAATCCGCGTTCTTCAAGACGCCGCAGCAGCGGATAAATTTTATTCGTGTTCACGGCAACCAAGCCACCGCACAGCGAGTCTATACGTTGCATCAGACCGTAACCATGATCGGGCCGCGTTTTGACCATATGCAAAAGTAAGACCGGAAAGAGCGTCTTGCTCTTGATCGGCCCTTTGAGGACTTCGTCAACGCGGTGGCCGGCAGCGGGCATGGGAACCTCGAGGTCAGCTATATTATTTTTAATAATGCTAGTCATCCGGGGTGCAGGCGTCAAGCAGCCTAACGGAATGCTTACAGGAGCCTAGGCGAAGCGCTTATGGATATCGGCCGCGTATGCGCGCTCGATATCGGCCGCAAAGCGCTGCTCGACAACGCGCCGCTTGATCTTGAGGGTCGGCGAGAGCTCGCCGTTCTCGACGCTCAGTTCGCGCGGCAAGACCACAACCCGGCGCACCTGTTCGAACGAGGCCAAGTCGGCGGTTTTCTCGCGAACTTCTTCGGTAATGAAGTCGATGACATCCGGGCGTTCGGCAAGCTCTTGAATTGATGCAGCCCCGTCCAAGGAGAGCTCTTGCCGCACGAGCTCCCAGTTGGGAGAGACCAGCGCAGCGGGGTGCGGACGCGACTCGCCGACCAGCATGACCTGGCTGACGTACACCGATCGTTTGATCGCGCTCTCAACACGCGAGGGAGCGAGAAACTTTCCACCGGAGGTTTTGAAGAGTTCTTTCTTGCGGTCGGTGATGCGCAGATATCCTTTTTCATCGATCGTTCCGACGTCGCCGGTGTGATACCAACCGTCCGCGAGCACTTCATCGGTCGCCGCTTTGTCTTTATAGTAGCCACTCATCACGTTCGGGCCTTTTGCCAAAATCTCGCCGTCCTCGGCGAGTTTGATTTGCACGCCCGGAATCGGACGGCCGACCGTCCCGAATCTGTTGTCGCCCAATCTGTTGACCGTGATCGTCGGCGAACATTCCGTCGGACCGTAGCCCTCGATGAGAATGACGTCCATCGCGAGGAATGTCATCGCGGTATCGAAGTGCAGCGGTGCGCTTCCGCTTACGAGAATTTTTGCGCGATCCAAGCCCATCTTCGGACGGATATTCTTGAGAACCAGCGCGTGCGCGATGGGATATCCAAGCGCGAGTGCAGGCGAAACGCGTTTGCCGAGCGTCTTTGCTCGCATGTATTCGCGACCCACTTGCAGCGCCCACGGCACCAGTTTTGCCTTTGCGCCGCCCTCGGCCATTGCACGGCCGGTGATGCCGGCGATCATGCGCTCAAAAATTCTCGGAACGCAGGTCATCGCAACCGGCCGCACATCGCGCAGGTCGGGCAGCAGCTCATCCGGCGTGTGGCATATATGGTACTTCACGCTCATCTTGATGTATCCGTAGATAATCATGTGTTCGTAGATGTGCGAAAACGGCAGAACGGAGAGCACCGGATCACCACTGTTCACAATTCCAAAGCCGTAATTGAACGATGAACCGACGGTAAACGACAGATTGTGATGCGTGAGCATCACACCTTTCGGCGTACCCGTCGTACCGGAGGTATAGATCAGAATCGCGAGATCGTCGGGATCGATCTTCTCTTCGTAGGTGCGCAGAAGCTCCGGACGTGCCGACCGGACGGCGGCGCCGCGTCCTTCGAGTGCGCGCAGCGAACGATCGCCCGCGTCGTCGAAAATATAAATGGGCGGCAAATGCGGAATCGTCCGCAGGCGCTCTGCAGCGGCATGCGAGTCGACGAAGATGGCTTTGGCTTCGGAATTCTCCAAGATAAACTGGACTTGGTCGAGCGCTTGTGTTGGAAAAATCGGAACCACGACACAGCCGGCCATCAATATCCCAAAGTCCGAAACGATCCAGTCAACGCGGTTTGGAGAAATCAGCGCAATTCGGTCGCCCGCGTTGATACCCACTTCGCGAATCGCGCATGCGAGATTCTCAACGCGCTCGAGCACTGAACTGCTGGAGCTTGGAGTCCAAGTTCCTT
>JACRUB010000131.1:0-3167 GCA_014305015.1 Vulcanimicrobiota bacterium
ATACATGGATGCCGCCGACGTACGCCGGGGCGCCCGCGCCGATGGTCTCGGTTGTTTCCGCCGTGCAATCGAAAGCGGGTCTCTATGGATTCATCGTGATTGGCCTTGCGCTCTTACCGGAGTCGATGCATGCCTCTGCCTGGCTCATGATGTGGCTCGGCGTGATCGCACTGCTCTACGGCGCGTTTACCGCGCTCGTGCAAACCGATGCAAAACGTCTGGTCGCATACTCGTCGCTCTCCCATTTAGGCCTGATCGTTCTTGCAGTCTTCAGCTTCAATCCGCTCGCACTCCGCGGCGCGCTGATCTACATCGTTGCGCACGGGCTCTTTAGCGCCGCGCTCTTCCTGGTTATCGGCTACGTGGAAGAACGTGAGGAGACGCGTTCGCTCTTGCGCCTTGGCGGACTGGGCCGTGAGAATCCGCGTCTTGCCGGCGCGTTATGTATCGCCGCGCTGGCTGCACTCGGCTTGCCGGGCCTGGCCGGATTTGCGGGTGAGCTTGTGATTCTCACGGGCCTTTACCAGTCGGGAAATATTTGGCCGGCGATCTTCGCGCTGATTCCGATTCTGGTTGCGGCGGCATATATGCTGCGGCTCTTCCAAGGAATCATGAACGGTCCGGAGATTGCCGACTTGCCGGTACGCCGTGACCTCACACTGCTTGAAGGGTTGGCGCTTGCGCCGCTGTTCGCCGCCATCGTCGTGCTTGGAGTAAATCCGCACATGCTCACCACCTTCGATACCGCGCCGTATTCGCTGAGTGCGCCGGCGGTGACGAAATGATTCTGAATCCTTATACTGCGCTCGATTGGAATGCAGTGATCCCGCTCTTTCTCGTGGCTGCGACGGCGCTGCTCGTCTTGCTGGCGGACGTCATTGCACCGGGCGGATCCAAGCGTTACACCTCGGTGGCCATTGCGCTTGCCGGTTTAATCGGGTCGGGGTACCTCTGTGCGAAGTTGTACCGCCTCACGTATAGCGCCTTCGGCGGTGGCTTCATGGTCGGTGGATTTGCAATCGTTTTCGAAGAGCTCATCATCTTAACAGCGATCTTTTCCGTAGCGCTTTATGCGGCTGTCGGGGAAGAAGACCGGATTGCAAGCTCGCTTGCGCTCATGCTGTGGGGAACGAGCGGTGCGATGCTGATGGCGGGCGCTGGAAATCTCATGACGATCTTTCTCGGTCTCGAACTGCTCTCGCTTGCGCTTTATTGTTTGTGTGGATCCTCGAAGCGGCCGGCGGCACGCGAGTCCGCGCTCAAGTACCTGATTCTCTCCTCAACCGCGTCCGGTTTTATGCTCTATGGTATGGCGCTGTTTTTTGGTGCAACCGGTAGCGTTGCGCTCGCCGCCCTTGCAAGTCCGGTCATCGCGAACAGTTCGCTATTTCTTATAGGTGCGGGGCTCTTTTTAATTGGCATCGCTTTTAAACTGAGCCTGGTGCCGTTTCATGCTTGGGTGCCCGACGTCTTCCAAGGCGCGCCCCTACCGGTTACGGCGTTCATGAGCGTTGCTACCAAAGCCGCGGCCCTTGCCGTGCTCATGCGCTTCGCGTTCGCGTCGCTTACCGGACCGCATGCGCATGCGATTCTGTTGCCGATCTTGGTGGTCGGGGCGATCTCGATGCTGTTCGGAAATTTCGCCGCGCTCGCGCAGACCGATATGAAGCGGCTCCTAGCCTATTCGGGCATTGCGCAAATGGGGTATATCGTGACCGCGCTCGCGGGCACGACCGCACTTGGATTGCGGTACGCGGTCTTCTACCTTGCCGCCTATCTGTTTATGAACATCGGCGCCTTTGCGGTTGTCGCACTGATTTCAACAGAGAATGAAGAAGGTTCGAATATTGCGGCGTTCCATGGTCTTGCACACCGCCGCCCGCTCCTTGCAGCAGCGATGACGTTCTTCTTATTGGCCCTTGCCGGTTTTCCGCCGACTGCGGGTTTTATCGGAAAGATTTTGATTCTCTCGAGCGCTGTCGGTGCGGGTTACGCGTGGCTCGCAGGCGTGCTCATTGCCGGAACGGCGATCTCGCTCTATGTGTATTTCAAAATCATCCGCCTCATGTACGAACGCCAAACAGATTCGCGCACCGCTCCAGTAAGTGGAAACACACCGCTTGCATGGATTAGCGTGGGCGTGTGCGCGATTGCAACGATCGTGCTGACATTCTACCCGATCGCACCGAGCAATATCCTACCGCTCGTTAAGTAGCGAGGTGCGGCTCCTAGAACTTCTTGCGATGAACCTTGATGCGCGTTTTGACGCTCAGCACGAGCGGCACCGCATCGGCCGGAGCGTCGTCGCCGACGCTTAAGCCGTCCGGCAAGCTGTCTTTATCGATACTGATGCGTGCATTTGGCGCAACCGGTCCTGCCGCAATCTCGAAGGAGCCGTCCGCGGCCGTCTCGGCCAGAATACCGCCGGGCTCGAGTTTTATTTGAATGTGTTCGAGCGAGATTTTGCGTCCGGCCGGATCGGCGTCTGATTGAACGACGCGCCCCGCAATAGTGCGCACTGGCAGCATGGCCAGATCGACCGAGGTGCTGTCATCTTGGATGGTTGCGGGCAACGACATGAACGTTCCGTCCTGCGTCCGAGCCTGAATGTGGTGGGAACCCGGCTCGATTGCAATAGTGGAGACACCGCCGTCAATGCGGCGCGCGAGACGGTCGTCAATATAGAGTTGCGCAGGTGCGGCATTTTCGATGCGAATCGTACGCCGGTGAACGCGCGGCGCAAATGAAATGCGTTGGCTGAATCCAAATGCGAGCGTGCGTCCGGTTGCGGTGGGATGATCGGTCATCTCAAATGCACTCGTGTGCCCGATGGGAACGCTCAGTCCAATGATCGGTCCAATGCGTGCGTGTGCGCCATTGACGACTCGTTCGATTCCAACGATCACGCCAGGGCCGCTTACTGCATGCGTGCGAATCACGTCGTCTTCATTCGTCGCACTGTGAAAAGCGCTGACCTCAAAAAGCCTGCGGCGCGCGGTCACGGAACCGTTGATTGCCCAGGCAGCGCCGCCGTCGGGCGATACAGAGTACGCACCGGAGATGGACGCTTGCAACGTTGCATAGGAGATGTTGGCAGACCGGTCGCCGCCCGCGAATTGAACCGAACCGGTGAGTCCGTGATTGCCGAACATCGAGAGCCCGAAAAA
>JACRUB010000131.1:3267-7550 GCA_014305015.1 Vulcanimicrobiota bacterium
GATGCCGTCGCTACTTGCGCGGTCACCAAAGATAGGAATTATCGTGCCGCTCTGTCGGATCACACCCATGAAGCCGGCACCGTTCTCGCGGTCGCGGCGAATCGCAATCAGGGTTCTTCCCATATTGTCATGTTCGCTTCCATACGTTATCTCGTCGCGCCGGACGCTTACACCCGTCCCGCCGGGTGCGCTAAAGATAAGTCCGTTGAGCGGATTCGGCTCGTATCCGCCTTGCACATAACGCTCGCGCGTTCCAACGGTGACCTGGCCGCTCAGAGCCGGAGAGGAATTGTCGAACGCTGAGAGATCGAGATCGCCGCGCAGGCGTGACCCATCGGTGGTGAACGAAAGGTCGCGGCTCTTCGATCCGCCGTAGTCCGAGGTTGAAGCATGAACGATGAGCGCGTTTGTGGCATCGGCGCTAAAGCGCTGCGCGCTTGCTTGCGCCTGTTGCGGAGCGCCGCTTCCCGAGTCAGGGCTAACCGTATAGCTTGAAACGCGCGGATGCGCGAGGGGTATCGTGCGCACGTCCGTTGCCGCTCGAATCGTTGCAATATCGACCCGCGTCCCGCTCACGCTCATTTCCTGCGAAAGAACGGCCTGCAGATCGGTGAGTGCGACATACAAACGAGCTCCGCGTACCACCGGAAGTGCCGCAGCCCGAGCAATAGACGTGCCTCCCAGCGAGATGTCGGAGTCGCCAGGGGTAAAGGCGTATTTATCGGTGTCAACCTGGAGCAATCGTGTTGATCCATCGCGAGTAACCCGGTAGTGCAGATCGTGCGCAACGTCTTCAAGGGCGAGCATCACGTGATAGCCGTCAAAGAAACCGGAAGCGGCGTGCTCCTCGAAACCGTCGACAAAGAGAGAATACGGACGCAGGGGTGCATCCGCGGCCGCCGGTACCACCAGCCCGCCCATGAAAGCGCAGATAAGCGCCGCGGCGCTTATGCTACGGAACGGTGACGGTCGTCTCGCCATCCTCAATCTCGTCGCCACCGTAATCGATGGACAGTTCGACCCGGTATTTTCCCGGCCCTAAGCCGCGCGCGGTCTCGTCGACCGTGTGAAAGCGGCCCGGAAAAATTGCGCCGATCGTTACGGGCAATTTTTGTACGACGCGGCCGCCTTGCTCGAAGAGCAGGGTCGCGCCGGCGCGCACGTAGGCGTTTGAGGTATCTTTGATGCGGGCGATGACGTGCACGTTGTGGCCGGACGCGCTTGCGCGCAAGGTCTGCAAGGTTACAGACCGGTGCGGATTTCCGACATCGACGTACACGACGATCGTTGCGCCCGGCCCGAAGCCGTTGACCCGGCCCGTGCCGAGCGTGGCGCGTGCAAAGTATCCGCCCCAATAGGAGGCTGCGGCCGCGCTGAACGTTGTTGGTAATACGAGCGTAACGGTTACGACGCGCTTTTCATTCGGGGCGAGTGTGAACTGACTCGCAGAGGCCTTGAGATAGCGCGTGATGGAGCGCGCTTCGTGCCCCGGCTTCTCAATGGCTAGCGATCCGTCCACGCGCGTGATCCAATCCATTGGTGCGATAACGATGCGTTCCGGCGTATCGCTGTTGTTTGAAATATTCACGTCGGCCTTCACGACCTGGCCGGGGAGTGCACGCATTTCGATCACAAGCGGATCGACCGCAATATTGAGGCCTGCGCTGGCCGGCAGCAGCAGCGCCAAAAACGCAAATGGGACGAGCAGCAGTCTTTTCATAGGCCTCACGTGGCGGTTGCTACGAGGGTAAAGTTCGTCGCGGGATAGGCGTCGTTATCGAGCGTCCGATCGTCCAAGAAGATCGTCATCGCAAAATTCAACTGGCCGCCTGGAAGAGTAGACGAGTCAAAATTGTTCGTGTACGTCGCACAGGTAACGCTCGATGAAGCGACCAGCGGTGTCTTGGTCGCGACCAGCGTTTGGCCGGCGCGCGCAGTGCCTGAGCATGTCATTGAAAAGTACGAGATCTTCAGAACGCCGCCGCCGCCGCCGCTGATGTTTGCGGGTGAGAGCAAGACGATTGATCCGCTGCCGGTATTCTTTGTGACAATTTGGCCGCCAATCGTGATAGGCGCACCCGGTGGATTCGGCGTCATGTACTGTTGCGTGAAGTCGACGACCGTATACGTCAACGCGGAACTAGAGACCGTAATGCTCGCAATCGCCGTCACCGCTTGCGCCCGGTAGGGGAGTGCAAGCAGTGCAGCGATTGCGAAGAGTGCGGGGCCTAGGCGAAGAGTTTGCTTAGGTTGCAGTGGCGACAACCGTGAAGGCCGTTGCCGGGTATGAATCTGCCGGAATCGTGCGGTCATCGAGGAACATCCCCAGCGTAAAGTTGATCGCGGTGTTGTAGTTAGCGCCGTACGTTGCACAGTTGGTGCTCGAGCTTGCGACGAGCGCGGTTTGCGCCGTTGCGAAAGTTTGGCCCCCATTCGCCGCACCTGCGCACGTGATCGAGAGCGCGGTGATTGGAAGCGTACCGCCGCCCGTTCCGGTGATGTTCGTGGGAGCTGCAATGGCGATTGAGCCCGAACCCGAGCCGATTTTTGTAATGAGCTTGCCGGTCACGGTGATGTTACCACCATCGGAGGCTAAAAACTGATTCGTATTGTCCTGAACGTTGCTCCACGTGAAGGCAGCGCCCGAAAGGCTAATGTTCGCCGTCGCGTTCTTCGTCACGGTCACGGTAAGTGTCGTGTTTTGTACGACAGCTAAGCTGGGGGCTGCCGTTAGTGCAAAGCACAGGGCCAAAGCGGCACTTGCGATGATTGAGAGGGAGAGGCGGCTTTTCACGTCTTTTTGGTCCTTTCAGGATCCATTAAGTTGTACAGGCAACGAAATATTGCTCGTTAGATTCAGCCTGTGCAGCCAGCATAGGCGACCCAGGTCTCCATTGCAAGCGACAAATGGCATACTTTACGCTTATGAGTGCGAGGCTTTACTGCTTTCTGACATCCGAAGGTTTTATTGCGCGGGCAGCCACCTGCTTGCTTCACCTGGTCACAGCTTGTGAAGTTCGAGCGTCCTACCTATACTAGAGATTCCAGAAGCGATAGGACGCCGGAGTTCATGAAGAATTTGCCCGTTCGCCTACTCTTTGCCGCCATGGCCTTTTTCCTCGCGCCATGCGCCGCCCACGCACAAACGGCCGTTTTGAACCCGGTGGACCTTCCGACCGGCTTTGAGTCCAACTCCGCGCAAGCGATGGAGCAGGCACGCGCGCGTGTCGCTGCCGGCGACTTCACAGGCGCGGTGCGCGAACTTTCAATCTATGTGGCCGCGCACCCGAAAGAAAGAGCACCCGCCCGGTTGCTCGGAGACCTGTACTACCGTCAAGGGGACCTCGCGACCGCGGAGCGCGTATACCGCGCTATCATTCTCAACGTCGCGGACGATCGCGAAACTCACAACCGTTTGGGTGCTGTCTACGCGACGCAAAATCGCATCGACGATGCAATTGCGGAATATACGAAGAGCCTTCCGGGAACGGACTCAATTGCCGATCTCGTCGCGCTCCATCAACGCAAAGGTGATCTCGCGGCCTATCGCAAGAGCGTTGAACGTGACGCCGAAAGTATGCCGAGCATTTCCTCGCTGCAGGGTGACTTAGGAGCCGTGTATCTTGCCGAACACGAGTATTCGCGGGCTCTCCTCTACTTCTTAAAAGAGCTCGACCTCTCGCCGAATTCGATTTTGGGGCTGAACCACGCGGCGATTGCCTATATGGACCTCGGCGCGTATGACAAAGCATTCGACTTGCTCAACCGTTGTCGCGCAAAGTATCAATACGAATATTCATGCACGTTAAATCTCGCCGCCGCCGATCTCGAAACGAGGCAGTTCGAGAAAGGCAAAGCTTTACTTGACCGCGCCGAGCAGCTGGAGCCCGAACATCCGGAAATCAACGTCAACTACGGGTACCTCGCGGATGCACAAGGCAACTGGAAACAGGCCGTTTCGTACTACGTGAAGGCGCTGCAGATTTCGCCGTACACGCGCGACGCCTATCTCGATCTCGGCGTCGACTACGAGCAACATCACCTGTACGATCTCGCCGAATCGGCGTTACTCAAAGGTCTCTCCGTCGTTCCGACGGACGGCGCGCTCCATTATCTCCTAGGACGCACGTACCAAGATCAGAAGAAGCACGATCTTGCAGTCGAGCAATTTCAAGCTGCGTTCCGTTCGAACGATCCGGCAGTGGCGACCCTTGCGAAGGTTCGGATTTCTCAACTCGGTGGGTCGGCTCCGCAGCTGCGCTAGGCTTGATGCGGTCTTAGGC
>JACRUB010000131.1:7650-8973 GCA_014305015.1 Vulcanimicrobiota bacterium
TTAGGGAATAGGAAAACCGTACTAGGCGGTTTTGCTATGTCTTCCAATCGGAGAGAGACCTAGTCGGTCATCACGACCTCAAGGCGATTGCGTCGATCTCTACGCGGCAGCCCATCGGCAAACCGGCGACCGCGACGGTGCTGCGTGCCGGTTTGTTCTCGCCGAAGAATTTTGCATAGACGGCATTGACGGCCGGAAAGTCCGCCATATCGATCAGGAAGACGGTTGTCTTCACCACGTTTGCGTAGCTGACGCCGGCAGCTTTGAGCACTTCGCCCAGATTTTTTAGGGCTTGCTCCGTCTGCGCGGCGACATCTCCGTCGATGAGTTTGGATTGGGCGGGATCGATAGGTGTTTGCCCGCTGCAGAAGATGAGGTGATCGCTCGCAATGGCTTGACTATACGGACCGATCGGTTCAGGTGCGGACTTCGTGTAAACGCTCCTCAGCATTAGACGCCTGCACTTTCGCGGCTCATCGTACCCTTGTATTTCATGGGCGGTTCTTCGAGGCCGAAGTTGGATGCATAGAGTTGCCTCACGCGCGTGAGTTCATCCGCCGTAAGCGCGGGGACGTCGCTCGCTTTTGCGAATTCGAGCAGCTGATCACGATCGTAGATGTTTGGGAGTACCGTCATGATGCGCGGCTCGGCGAGCAGCCATTGCAGCGCGGCTTGCCCGAGCGTGCGTTGCTTGGTTTCCAGAAAGCGAAGCTGTTCGACTTTTTGCACGCCGTTGATCAGCCAACTTTTTGGGCGGTGACGGCGGTGATCGCCGGCTGGAAAGACGGTGTCTTCCGTATATTTGCCTTCCAACATTCCGCTCGAATGCGGAACGCGCACCATGTAGCCGGTATCTGCGTGCGCGCCGCCCGCGGCCTCGATCATTTCGTTGCCCGGAAATTGTTCGAGCATGTTCCAGATCATCTGCACGCTCGTGGTATTGCGAAGGCGCGCCGATTCGATACCTTCCATCAGCCACCCGATGGCCGGCCCAAGCGCGACGCCGTAGTAGCGGATCTTGCCTTCCTGCTTAAAGGACTCAAGTAATGTCCATAGCTCGTCGTCGGCGATTTGTCCCAAGTGCGCGTTGTGAATTTGATAAAGGTCGATCGTGTCGGTCCGCAGTCGCTTGAGCGATTGCTCGAGGGCAAACCGCACGAACTTGGGCGAGAAGTCCGCGGGAATTTCTTGCTGACCTTTGCGCTCGCCGGAGAAATTGTAGAAGTCGTAACCGAACTTCGTTGCATACACCACTTTATCGCGGCGGTCTGCAAACGCGGCGGCAAGCTGCTCTTCGCTGCGTCCGTTGCCTTATGTGTCGGC
>JACRUB010000028.1:0-7361 GCA_014305015.1 Vulcanimicrobiota bacterium
TTAGTATTTGCTGCCGTTGCTGCCGCCGCCGTCTTCGTAGCCGCGGTTCATTGACAGAGCTTCTTTGGTGACCGTGTCGAGGAACTCGGCGTTGCTGCGCGTCTGGGCCATCTTATCGAGAATAATCTCGGTGATGTCCCCGGAGTTGAGCACGCTTGTCGCACGACGCAGCATCCAGATCTTGCGCATCTCGATTTCGCTAAGCAACAGCTCTTCGTGACGCGTTCCTGAACGCTTGATGTCGACGGCCGGGAAGACGCGCGACTCTGCGAGTTTGCGCGTGAGATTGAGTTCCATGTTGCCGGTGCCTTTGAACTCTTCAAAGATCACGTCGTCCATCTTTGCGCCTGTCTCAACGAGCGCGGTAGCGATGATGGTGAGCGATCCGCCTTCTTCCATTTTACGAGCGGCACCGAAAAAGCGTTTGGGCTTATGCAGCGAGGCCGTGTCGAGACCGCCTGAGAGCGTGCGGCCCGAAGTCGGAATGACTTGGTTGTATGCACGCGCGAGACGCGTAATTGAATCGAGTAGAATCACGACGTCTTTGCCGAGTTCTACCAGACGCTTTGCGCGTTCCATCGTGAGCTCGGAGACGGCGGTGTGGTTCTCGGGATGCTCATCGAACGTCGATGCGACGACTTCGCCGTCGATCGTGCGCTGCATATCGGTAACTTCTTCGGGACGTTCATCAACGAGTAGCGCAATGATGTGCGCATCGGGATGATTAATTGAAATGGAGTTTGCGATATTTTTGAGCAACGTCGTCTTACCGGCTTTCGGCGGCGAGACGATGAGGGCGCGTTGACCTTTGCCGATAGGGCAGAACAGATCGATGACGCGCGTTGAGAGTTGGGTGGAGCGCACTTCGAGTTTGAAACGCTCTTGCGGATAAATCGGCGTGAGTTTCTCGAACACGCGGCGTCCGCGAATATCTTCGGGGTCGAACCCGTTTACGGTGTCGACCTTGATGAGACCGTAATACTTCTCGTTGTCTTTCGGACGGCGGACTTGGCCTTCGACCAAATCACCGCGGCGAAGTTCGAACCGGCGGATCTGCGATTGGCTAACGTAGATGTCGTCCGGACCGAGCAGATAGCCGTCGCGTCGCAAGAAGCCGTAGCCTTCGGGCAAGACGTCGAGCACGCCGTTGGCGATCTCGATGCCGGAACGCGCGGCCTGAATTTCGAGAATCTTGGGAATCAGTTCGTCTTTTTTGATCTTAAGGGGATTCTCGATTTCGAATTCTTTGGCGAGCTCGTTGAGCTCGGATTTGGTTTTTTCGGCAAGCTGCGCGGCGGTGATGAGCACCGGACCGACGGCTTCGACTTGCGGAAACTGCTCGTTGTGAGCGTTGAACGGGCGTCCGCCTTGGTTAGGATTGTTGTGATGACGCCGAGGACGCCGGCGTCCGCCGCCGCCACCTTGATTGGGGCGATTGTTGTTGGGGCGATCGTTGAATTGCAGTGGACTATCTCTCTCGTAGAGTCGCGTACGTTCATGCGGCAAAAAATACCGGCGAGGCTGCCTGGCATCTTAAGCGGTGAGGGAACGCGGTGGGGAATGCTAAGGCGCAGCGCTTTTATGCCTGCGACCGAGGTCACTATAGCATAGGGCACTCACGGAGACAAGTGGCGAGGTCCACTCAAGTAGGGGCTGCCAACCTCGTAGAACCGCAAATGCCGCTCGGCGGCTTTGGTAATGCCGATGCGCCTGCTCTTGCGAACGGCGGCGCTTTTGAGTGCGCCGCCGGCGATCCACAACTCCGGACTCTTCAAAAGATCGACGCCGTCCAAAGTGCTTTCGATAGCGAGTGCCTGGCAAAGGCGGCCCGGGCCGCAGCATAAATCGCGAATCGCCTGCGTTCCGCGGCGCTGCATCATTAAAGGAAGTCCATCCAGTGGCTCAAGAGCGCGAATCAGAATTGCCTCGCCCACCCCAGCCTCATTGCTGCTGACGTTGACGCAAAACGACGTGCCGTAGATCTTGTAAACGTAGGCATGGAACGGTGCGAGAAACATGCTGGCGTTTCGCTTGGTTTCTCCGCGATGCGCGTGCGATGCCGGGTCGTTTTTACTGAGGTAGGCTTCAACTTCCACGATCTTGCCTGCCGTGCGGCCTTGCGGGCTCTCGCGCACGAAAACCAGACCGATTAACGCTTTCGCCAGCGCTACGGTCCCGCTCGGAAGTGAGTTTGGCGTTATGCGAACAGGGTCTAGCCCCTTGTCATGCTGAGCTTGTCGAAGCACTGACGAAGGTTAAGCGGCGACGTGGAGCGTTACCTCTGCGCGCGCACGTGCGGTCAAATCTTCGGCCGGCCCGGCGTCGGGATGCAAGCGATACTCCGCAAAGCGGTTGAGGGCGCAGCCCAAACGTACGTACTCGATTGCGAGTGGCATCGGCACTTCGCGTCGTTCGCAAAAGTCTTCGACCACGCGTTCGTCGGCGACGTGGAAGTTCACCCGGCGGCAACCCATCTCCGTAAGCCTTTCGGCAACCGCGGTCATTGCTGCATAGCCGACCTCACGGTCGAGTAGCGCCGGATAGCGGCGTACGTTAAAGGGAATCCGGACGGATTTTTCTTTCTTGCCCGCTGCCAGCGCCACATACGCTACGCCGCGGCCATGATCGTCCGCCGCGAACCCGACGGTCGCATCGATAATCGGTCCCGTTGCTGCGCGTTTGCTTTCCATGCTCTTCACCGTACCCAATTCCCACCTGCTCCTATTGTAAATCGAACATATGTTCGATGTCAATGCGTTAGGGCGGGTTCTCGTTCGAGCAGGTCGGCGTAGATCGATAAGACTCGCTCGGTTTGAAGGCCCGCGCCGAAGCGCTCCGCGCCCTGGCGCGCTTTTTCGCGTTGCTCCGGGGCCGGTAGGTCCATTCTGCCAAGTTCGAGTGCCAGATGTGTGGCATCGTTTTGAACGAAAGTCGCGCACGTGCCCAATACATCTCGGGCCTGCGGGGTGTCCACAGCGATGATGGGGCAGCCGGCAGCCATCGCTTCCGCCAAGACTAGGCCCTGCGTCTCAGTGAGACTTGGAAAGACGAAGGCGTCGGCGCAAGCATAGACGTTCGGAAGCGCCATCCGCGGAAGCTCGCCCGTGAACGTCACGCGGCCCGAAAGGCCCAGCTCTTGAACCTGCAGCTCGAGCCATTCACGCGCTGGCCCGTCCCCTACAAGAACCAGCTTCACGCGCGGATCCTCCACCCGGGCAAGAGCCTCCAGTACGAGCTCTACGTTTTTCTCGCGAGCAAGACGGGATACGAAGACGGCCAGCCTATCCGTCGGAGCGGCACCCAGATGGGCACGCAACTCGTCCGTGCGGCCACCCGAACCGAAGAGCCGCACATCGATTCCGCTCGGAACGACGTCGATGCGTGCCGTGACGCCCACCTCCAGCAAATGCTCGCGCATCGAATCGGTCGGTACGATCACCGCGTCGGCGGCGTTTGCGTACAGACGAGTGATTGTCGATGCGGCGCGCCGGGTGGTCGCGGCATCGAACGGCACATAGTGGGCGTATTGCTCGAGGCGCGTGTGATACGTATAAACGAGCGGAATGTGAAAGCGGCGGGCATATCCGACCCCCATCCATCCGGTCACGAAGGGCGAATGCGCGTGGATGATCGAGAGTTGCTTAATAATGCCCTTGAGGTTGCGGCGGCTGACCAGCGGCAGCGTGAGACGGTACGGCGTGGCCGGTAGCGGCAGCGAAGGAATCCGCACCGTTTCGCTGCCGGTTTCCTCAACGTAGCCCGGCACGTTGGGAGTAAACAAATAGACGTCGTGGCCGCGGTCACGTAAGCCGCCCGCCAACGCATCGACGGAAGCGACGATTCCATTGACGATCGGCCGGTAACACTCCGTAAAGAATCCGACCCGCAGTTGCTCCACGCCCGAGGGATTCTAAAGGGGCGGGCCTCTTCCTAGAGCCCTTACGACAAGCTGCCTTGCCCTGCCCGGCTAGCGAGGCCCCGCCAAGCAGGGCTATGACTTTTGGGGTAGTCGCGTCTTGAACGGGCCATGATATAGTGCCCGGGTTACCGGTGCGCTCCGGCCCACCGTTTTCAGGATCGTGCATTTAGGTCTTCCGAGACCTTCCGCCGTCCATGGTTTAGGCGTTTCCAATCAGGATCCGTCAACCAATTTACTACCTTTAAAGACGATTACGGTTACTCCCGTTTGCTCGGGGTTGATTTGAACGCGGGGTTTTTTGCAGAAATTGCAGGCACTCGGCGCTCAAAGCCGTGGCCGTCGTACCAGGAAAGGAGTTGGGTTGATAGGGCGCATTGCCTCAAAGGCGAGCCTACTCGCCGCGAGCGTTCTTACACTCTTGTTCGTTGAGTGTATCAGCCATCCCGGAGTCGCTTTGGCGCACCCGGCAGCAACGCAAGTTGCCGTAGCAAGTCAAGCTTCCACTGTCGTTACGTTCACCTCGAACGGTGCGACCACGGAGCATGCCACCACCGCCAAAACGGTCGGTGATTTCCTCAAAGAGCGCGGCTTAACCGTGGGCGACGCAGATTTCGTGTCCCCTGCGGCCGGCACCCCGCTCAGCGATAAGATCGCGGTCACCTACCGCGCAGCCGTTGCAGTCACAATCGAAACATCGAAAAAGACGCGCACGATCGTTTCGTCGGCGCCCGATGTCGGTGCGCTCTTCGAGAGTCAAGAAATTAATCTGGGCAAGCACGATCAAGTCTCAGCTTCGCTTTCCGATCCACTCGTTGCAAACGAAGTGATTCACATCACGCGCGTGATGAGCTGGACGAAAACGACCAAACTGCATATGCCGCAACGCGTCATCACGCGTGAGGACTTCTCGCTTCCGGCCGGGACCACGCGCGTTATAGCGCCGGGCCGTTCGGGTGAAAAAGAGTTTGTGGTAGCGTTCACGAGACGGGACAATGGTCTAACATCGCACCGCATTATCGCGACGCGCATCGTGCGCAAACCCAGTGCTCGCATCGTTGCTCGAGGCATCGGTGACTGGGCTGCCTTCGCGCAAATGGCCAAATACGGGTTGCAACGCACGTCGTATGTCAGCGCGAGCGCCATCTCCATGGTTGCGACTGCGTACACCGCAGGCTGCTACGGTTGCACCGGCATTACCGCCAGTGGTTACCGGGCCGGCCACGGTATCGTGGCGGTCGACCCGCGCGTTATCCCGCTTGGGACTCGCCTCTATATCCCCGGATATGGCGTTGCGATTGCAGGCGATACGGGCGGAGCGATCATCGGCAACCGCATCGACCTCGGCTTCAATTCACTTCGCGACGCGTTCCAATTCGGACGCCGCACGGTGACGGTGTATCGACTCCGAAAAGGATAGTGCAAGCCGCCCAAAAGCGCTCTTAGCAGCGTTTGGATTGCGTCCGAGAAAATCGCTCGGACAAAACTTCCTGGTGGATAGCGGCGCAGCAATGCGAATCGCGAAAGCCGCAGTAGAGGGCTCGTCGCAGGACGAGCCTTTTCGCGTTCTAGAGATTGGCCCGGGCACGGGCGCGCTCACGCAAGCCCTACTTGAAATACACGATGACGTCACTGCGATCGACGTCGATACCAAGATGATCGAGATCTTGCAGAGCCGCTGCGAATTGCAGAGCGCGCAGATCGTGCATGCCGATGCGCTGACATTCGATTATGCGGGCTTTGCGGGTACAAAACGCTGGCGCGCGACCGGCAATCTCCCGTATAACATTGCAACGCCGCTGATGATGCAACTCATCGAAATGCAGAACGGGCCCGAGCAACTTGTCTTTATGATTCAAAAAGATGTGGCAGCCAGACTCATCGCGCGGCCCTCGACGCCCGCATACGGCAGCTTGAGCTTGGCGGTCCAATTCGGCATGCGCGTCGAACGTCTGTTCAATCTGGGTCCGAGTGTCTTTTACCCGCGCCCGAAAGTCGATTCGACGGTCGTGCGCTTGACGCGCCACGCACAGCCTCCGGTCGAGGTGCGTGACGTGCATTTGCTCATGCAGGTCGTCCGCGGCGCCTTCGCGTACCGCCGCAAAACGCTCGCCAACAGTTTGCAGTTGGCGCTCGGCATTCCGCGCGCCCGCGTGGCCGAAGCGCTGCAACGCATCGATAGCAGTCCGGAGATTCGTGGAGAACAACTTAGCCTCGAACAGTTCGCCGCCCTTAGCGACAGTCTCGCAACGTAAATTTCCGGTAGCCGCCACCATTGTCGCGGCGATTTGTATTCTTCCGGTCATTTTTATCGCCGCGGTAATCGGCTTCTTTATGGTGCGCGCCTACTCCGGCGGCACGATCGATCCGCGCCACATCTCGGTTGTCCAAGGCCTCTCCGTTCAGCTCTTTGCCTACGTCCTGCTCGTGCCGTATCTCTTGATTGTGATGACGCGCGTGTGGCGCGTGTCGCTAGGCGATTTAGGCTTTCGCGTTCCAACTTGGCAGAATCTGGGCTTTGCACTGCTCGGAGCGCTTGGGATGATCGTATTGGTGCAATCAGCGGCGGCAATCATCACGACGGCCTTGCACTCGCATCACGAAGAACAAGCGGTGCAGCTTCTCAAAGCGGTGAAAACGCCCGGCGTCCTCGCGTTTTTCACGATCTACGCGACGATCATCGCGCCGTTTGTCGAAGAGCTCACGTTCCGAGTATTCTTCTTTAATGCGGCGTTACGGCTCGCCCCATTCTGGGCAGCGGCCCTTTTTAGCGGCCTCCTCTTTGGAGCAGCACATGCCGACGCAATTGCGTTCCTGCCGCTCGCCATCGGAGGAATGCTCCTATGCTATCTTTATTACAAAACTCGCAATGCGTGGGTCTCGATGATCGCGCACGGCATCTTTAACGGCACCACGATTCTGGCGCTGATAACGGCGCAGCATTACGGCATAAAATAGTGCACGTGGCGGTCGATGCATTCAACCTAGTGGCTGACTGGCGCGGCATGGGCAGGCACGTGAGTGCGATTCTTTCGCGTTTGCCGCGCCACGGTGTCAGCTTCTCGCTTGTCTGCCGCACGGCAGCGGATGCGGCCGCGCTCCAAGGAATCCGTGACGCGCGAGCAGTGCTTCCGCTAAGCGTCGCGCGCGGGACATCGTTTGACGCGGCGTGGTTTCCATGGAACGGCATGCGTTTCGATCTGGAGGTTCCGTCCGCGCTGACGATTCACGATCTCTTCGCGATTGAGGAGCCGCATCGCAATCTCGTTGCGCGCTTTCGGGAGCAGCGCCCAATTCTGCACGGGGCTCGCAAAGCAAAAGCAATCGCCACGGTCTCGCACTGGTCGGCGGGGCGAATTGCGTCACGCTTTGCGATGCCCGCAGGCATGGTTAGCGTGATACCTCCGATCCTCGAGACGTTTTGGCAGCCCGTTCCAAAAAAAGA
>JACRUB010000028.1:7461-8749 GCA_014305015.1 Vulcanimicrobiota bacterium
GCACGTTATGGCCGAGCTGCTGCTCTCACTTGCTCCACAATCGCACGCAACCGCGAAATAAAGCGCGCCGGAGAGAAATGCTCCGCGTGCTCACGCAGCGCATGCGTGTCATACTTCCTTGCGTCGAATCCGCGAAGAACAGCGGCCAGCGATTCCGGCGTTTGGTTATCGAAGAATTCGCCTGTTGTGTCGGCAACGACCGTTTCTTTCGCACCCCCGCCGTTGTAGGCAATGACGGGGCGTCCGGTAGCATTTGCCTCGAGCGGTACGAGCCCAAAATCTTCGGAGCCGGGAAGAATCGCTGCGGTCGCGCCGCCAAGCAAACGATTGAGCTCGGCATCCGGGACGTAGCCCAGAATCGTCGTCGTTGAACCTTCCGCGAGTGCGCGTAGCTCTGATTCGGCGGGGCCGCTGCCCGCAACTAGCAGTTTTACGCCGGCCATCTGCGCGGCTTTGATCGCGACGTCGATTCGCTTGTACGGTAATAGGCGCGAAGCGACAATGAAGTACCCGCCATCGCCGGTTCCTACCGAGAAGCGATCGACATCCACGGGGCAATGCAAAACAAACGCGTCGCGGCCGTAGTACTGCTTAATGCGGTCCGCAACGTTCTGCGAATTTGCGATGTACGCGGTCGGGCGCATTGCGGCTTTGCGATCCCACTTGATGAGCCGGTCAATGAGTGGGCGCGCAAGTGTGCGCATTCCAAACCCGCCGACATACTCATCATAGGCAAAAAGAAACCGGCTCACCGTATTGATATAGCAAACGTGCACCGCGCCGCGCGGCACCCGAATGCCCTTCGCCCAAGCCGTCGTCGAACTGACGATCGTATCGTAGCCCGAAAAATCGAAGGACTCGAACGCGGCCGGATACAGCGGCGCGAGCGCTCGAAAATACCTATTCGCACCCGGAATGTTTGAGAGCCACGACATGTGCACGTCGTGCCCGGGGACGAGATCGGCGTTTAAGTTCTCATCGTAGAGCGACGTATAAATCGGCGCTAGCGGATAAGCTTGTGCAATATGCGCAAAGACCCGCTCGGCGCCGCCTCGCTGGTTGAGATAGTCATGGACGAGCGCAGTCTTACCTGAATTCAACGCTCCTTAGTTCAGCCAATAGGCCCAGTGACCCGTTTTTTTAGCGTGTGCAAAGACGCGCTCAAGGAATTCTTGCGTGGATGCAGCGATGAGATGCCCCGGAGGCAGACGGTCCAACCATTCCGTATCGGCTTCTATGATACCGAACTCCGATCGCGTCGTGGGGAGTGCAAGGTCGTAAGCCGCCA
>JACRUB010000167.1 GCA_014305015.1 Vulcanimicrobiota bacterium
GCTCTGCGCGAAAGCGGCAGCGCGTGCGGGCGCCGGCTATGTAACCGTTGCAACGCCCGCAAACGCTGCTGCCACCTTACGCATGCATCTGGTTGAGCAAGTCGTCACGGAACTCGCGGAAGACATGAGCGCCGATGCAATCATCGAGCAACTGCTGGAGACGGCGAAACACTGCTCCGCAATCGGCATCGGGCCAGGACTCGGCTTGGACGAGCGCACCGGCCAAATCGTTCGCGGTTTCCTACAAAAAAGCGGGTTGCCGTTCGTCGCCGATGCGAGCGCCCTTTTCCACTTTGCAAAACATCTCGACCTTCTGGATACACCGCGCGCCGTGATTACACCGCATGCCGGCGAATTCGCGCGTCTTTCGGGTAAGGGAACCCTCGCGCCCGAGCAACGAGTCGAGCGTTTACGAGAATTCGTCGACCGCACGCATTGCACGACCTTACTCAAAGGTCGCACGACCTTGATCTATGACGGTATCACAACGCATATGAACACAACCGGCACGCCCGCGCTTGCGACAGCCGGAACCGGAGACGTCCTGACAGGCATGATTGCGACCTTACTCTCGCAAGGACTGCGGCCGGTCGATGCCGCCCGCTCAGCCGCCTACTGGCACGGCCTTGCCGCACAGTATTGCGAGCGCGACCGCAGCCGCGGCGTTATCGCAGGCGATCTTCCCGATGCCCTCGCCGCGATTATTCCGGGCGGGTTTCCAAGCGAAGATCCGCTGCACTATATTCTGGGAGCACAGTAGCCATGTGCGGCCGCTTTTCACTCACGCAACGGCTGGAAATCCTCGAGCGCATTTTCAAAGCAAAGGCGCGCACGAAACTTACGCTTCCACGTTACAACGTTGCGCCAACGCAGTCGGTCGTCGTCATTACGAACGACGAACCCGATGTGTTGCAAGAGATCGAATGGGGCTTTACAGTTTTTCCGACCGATGGCTCGCCGCCACGCAAATTAGTCAACGCAAAGGCCGAGACACTCCAAGAACGTCCCGCGTACCGGAAGGCCTTTGCATCGCGGCGCTGCTTGATTGTTGCGGACGGATTCTATGAGTGGGAATCCATTGCCGGGAAACGCTACGCAAAATACTTTCGCTTGCGCGATCACCAAGCGTTTGCGTTCGCCGGTCTCTATGACGAAGAAGGCGACCGGCGACACGCGGTGATCATTACGACCGCAGCGAACGAGCTTGTCTCACCCGTGCACAACCGCATGCCTGTAATCTTGCGCGAACCACACCGCTGGCTCGAACCGGGGGATGTTTCGTCACTCCTCTCGCCTTACGATCCGGAACTGATGGAAAGTTTTACCGTGAACCCGGCGGTGAACAGTCCTGAGGACGACACGGAGCTCTGCATCGCGCCCTACGAGCCGCCGCAGCTGCCATTGTTCTAGGCGACGGCGCGAATCGTCCAGAAGTCATCGGAGAGATGGCGCGATTCCATAAAGGCAGAGGGAAGTGAGAAGTAGCCTTTGCGTCCCAAGCATCTCCACACGAGTTGCGCACGAGAAATGTCTCAAAGGTATCGTCGTAACCGGCTGCCATACGCCGGATGTCGAAAAAAGCGGCACGGGGCCGATGCCCGGAGCGGCCGACACGCTGCTCGGCGGCCACGCCGTCACGCAGGTACTCGATCGCGCGATGCTCTAGAGCGCTGGCATAGCACGAGTCGGGGGGCAAATCCGCAAAATTTGCCGTGACGTACGGCCACTCGCTCTCATCGCAGACACCGACCTTCGCAACAGACTTGATACCGTTGCGGATCCTTGCACCTGCATCCCTCGCAACAGTATGCTCAATTCTTCGCTCGTTGTAATAAATAAAGAGTCGCGAGGGCAGCAAGGGCGCGCGTTTCTCTTTGGCATCGATAAAATGGAACATCGCGCTGATGGCATGCGCCGAACAACTTGAAAGCGGCCGCTGATCCGTAACGGGTGCTTCGAACGGCGAATTTGAGAGATCAATACTTTTTGGAAGGCCAGCTACAAGCGTTTCCGGCGCGGCAAAGATATGATCACGCTCGTCCGGATCATCTTTGTGCCAACCCAGTTTCAAGGCGCTGCGTCCAGTTTTAAAAGGCACTGCGCATGGCTTCGTGCCCCCCAATCAAAGATTGGGGGCCCCCGGGACCATAGAGCGCCTCACCACCCTCGGAAGAGTAAAAATTCCCCCTGGGCGCTCTTAAGAACATAGTCTTCTCAATCCAGATTCATCCAGAATCTGGATGCCCAGTTGTTGGGCTTTGGTGTATTTGCTGCCCGGGTCATCACCAGCGACGACGTAGTCGGTTTTCTTGCTCACGGAGCCCGTGACTTTGCCGCCCGCGTTTACAATCATTTCGGTTGCCTCTTCGCGCGTGAGGCCTTCCAGTGTGCCGGTGAGAACAAACGTCTTTCCGAGCAGCGCAGCCGCAATTGCTTTAACGCGTTTTGGCGCAGTCATGAGGACGCCGGCGCGGGCCAAGCGTTCGATCATCTTGCGGTTTGCGGTTTGCGCAAAAAACAGATGCACGCTCTTGCCGACCTCGGGACCGATGCCTTCGCTTTGGATCAACTCCTCGAGCGAGGCATCTTCGAGCGCTTCGACCGACCCGAAGTCGGCAGAGAGAATCTGTGCGGTCTGCGTGCCGACGAAGCGAATGCCCAAGCCGCTTAATAGTCGCGCCATTCCACGATTCTTAGAATCTTCGATGTTGCGCAGCAAATTGGCAATCGTCTTCTTACCGGTGCGCGGAATGCGCTCCAAGTCGCGCGCGTTGAGCGCGTAAATGTCCGAGATATCCTTAACCAAACCGAGTTCAGTGAGTTGCGCGGACATCACGTCGCCGACGCCTTCGATGTACATAGCGACGCGGGATGCGAAGTGTTTGATGCGCTCGAGCACCTGCGCCGGGCAGGCGGCATTCGTGCAGCGCGACATCGCTTCGCCCTCAGGATGATCGATCGCCGAACCACACACGGGACAGCGGTCCGGCATCGTGAAGAGACGCGGTTTGCCTTTGCGTTCGCTCAAGACCGGGCCGACCACCCGCGGAATCACGTCACCGGCTCGCACGACCGTCACGATGTCGCCGACGCGAATATCGTTCGCGCGGATGTACTCTTCATTGTGAAGCGTTGCGTTTCGAACCGTGACGCCGCCGATCTGCACCGGCTCCAGCACTGCATTAGGATTGAGCGTCCCCGTGCGGCCGACTGTAATGACGATATCGAGCAGTTTGGTTGTTGCTTCGCGCGCTTTGAACTTATAGGCGGTCGCCCAACGCGGATCTTTGCCCACGGCGCCGAGACGGTCTTGCGTCGCAAAGTCATTGACTTTCACGACGACGCCGTCGATTTCATAATCCAACTCGTCGCGACACTCTTCCCAGCGTGCGCAAAACGCAATGACATCCTCGATCGTCGGGCACTTTGTCACGTTCGGATTGACCGGAAACCCCGCATCTCGAAGAAATTCGAGCGCTTCGAATTGACCCCCAGTGCTGGAGACCGCATCGACGTTGCCGATGCTGTAGGAAAAAAACGAGAGTTTGCGTTGTGCAGTCAGTTTTGGATCCAGCTGCCGCACGCCGCCGGCGGCCGCGTTTCGTGGATTGGCAAACGGTGTTAAGTCTGCCCGCTCGCGCGCCGCGTTGAGGACTTGGAAATCGCTTTTCTTGAGATAGACTTCACCGCGCACTTCCAGGACTTCCGGAACGCGCTTGCCGCGGACGCGCAATGGAATAGAAGCTACCGTTCGTAAGTTGGGGGTCACTTCTTCACCGGTACGACCGTCACCGCGCGTGCCGCCCCGCGCCAACACTCCGTTTTCGTACTGCAGCGAGATTGCGAGGCCGTCAATTTTCAGCTCGGCAACATACGCAACTTCTTTACCCGCCAGCTTGCGCACCCGCGCGTCGAACGCGCGCAACTCTTCCGCGTCAAAGGCGTTCGAGAGACTGAGCATCGGCCGCGAATGAACGTACGGTGCGAACTTCTCCGATGGTGCGGAACCGACGCGCTGCGTTGGAGAATCGGGCGTTACGAATTCGGGATAGCGCGTTTCAAGATCGACGAGCTCGCGCAAGAGTTGGTCGTACTCCGCATCCGGGACGCGCGGATTATCCAGCACGTGATACTGGTAGTTCGCATCCTCAATCTGCTTGCGCAGCTCTTCGATGCGCGCGCGAGGGGGAGTCTCCTTAACGCCGCTTTTTGGAATTGCTTACTACCTGGACGGGATACCCGTCGGGGTCGCCGATAATGGCGACGCGCCCGAACGTGTCGTCGTACGGATCCTGAAAAACCGGGACGCCCATTGTACGCGCATCGGCTACGAACTTGTCGACGTCTTCGACGGTAAAGCCGAGCTGCAAGGATCCCGGCCGCACGGCGAGGATCTCGGTCTTCTTATGAATGCCGAGCGAAACGCCGTTGCCGAGGTCGAAGTCGACCCAACGATCGTTCGACGTCTTGACCTTAAGGTTGAGCACGTCGCGGTAGAAGTCGCGGGACCTATCCAAATCGGCACAGACCAGCATCGCGACCGTGAACTTGCTCATAGGCCTGCTAGGCTTCGACGGGGACTCGTTCTCCCTTTGCGAGATCCTCAAGCGCGTGCATATTCTCCGCAGCTAGCTTATCCAGCGCCTTGTGGTCGATCGGATGATGTCCGACTGCCCGCTGGTCTTTGAGTACTTCTTTTAGATACGCTCCCGTATAGGACGCTTTATTTACGGCGACTTGCTCAGGTGTACCGGTCGCGACGATTTCGCCGCCGCGGTCTCCGCCTTCGGGGCCGAGATCGATCAGGTAGTCCGCCGTCTTGATCACGTCCAGGTTATGCTCGATCACGAGCACGGTATTGCCCGTCTGAACGAGGCGCTGCAAGACATCGAGCAATTTGTGAATATCGGCGAAATGCAAGCCCGTCGTCGGCTCGTCCAACACATAGAACGTGCGCCCGGTTGAGCGCCGCGAAAGTTCCGTCGCAAGTTTGACGCGCTGCGCTTCGCCGCCCGAGAGCGTCGTCGCCGGCTGCCCCATCTTGATGTAGCCCAGGCCGACTTCGCAAATCGTTTTCAGTTTGTTGTGAATACGGGGAATCGTCTCGAAGAAGTCGTTGGCCTCATCGACGCGCATCTCGAGCACGTCAGCGATCGTTTTGCCCTTATATTTAACCTCCAACGTTTGCGCGTTATAGCGTTTGCCTTTGCAGACTTCGCACGGCACGTACACGTCGGGCAAGAAGTGCATCTCGATTTTAATGATGCCGTCGCCTTCGCAGGCTTCGCAGCGTCCGCCCTTGACGTTAAATGAGAACCGGCCTGGTTTATAACCACGCATCTTCGATTCCGGAATCATTGAAAACAACTCGCGAATGATATCGAACGCGCCGGTATAGGTTGCCGGATTGGAACGCGGTGTGCGGCCGATCGGCGATTGATCGATGACGACCATCTTATCGAGGGCTTCGGCGCCCTTGACGGTTCCGTACGTTCCCCCCGCAGGCTGATGATGCAAATACTGATTGAGCGCCTTGACTAAGACTTGGTTGACGAGGGAAGACTTGCCGCTGCCGCTCACGCCGCTTACACAGGTGAGCGCACCGATCGGAAAATCGACGTCCAGTCCTTGAATGTTGTTGGCCTTAGCATTCTTGAGTTGGAGCCACGCGCGCGGCTTACGCCGATGTTTGGGAATCGGAATAAATTGCTTGCCGGAAAGGTACGCGCCCGTCAGCGATACGGGATTCTTCATCACTTCATCGAGCGTCCCGACGGTCAGAATTTCTCCGCCTTCGGCGCCGGCGCCGGGGCCGATGTCCACAACCAGGTCGGCCATGCGCATTGTATCCTCATCGTGCTCGATCACGATGAGTGTGTTGCCCAAATCCCGCAATGTTTTGAGCGTTGCAAGAAGCCGGTCGTTATCGCGCTGATGCAGCCCGATGGAGGGCTCATCTAAAATGTAGAGCACGCCGACGAGCGAAGAGCCGATCTGCGTTGCCAAACGAATGCGCTGGGACTCTCCGCCCGAGAGCGTCGTTGCCGAGCGCGCAAGCGTCAAGTACGTCAACCCAACGTTTGTAAGAAAGCCCAGTCGTGCGCGCACTTCCTTTAAAATTTGATGCGAGATAATCTCTTCGCGCGGGTTTGGCTTGAAAGCGTTAACGAAATCTTCGGCCTTCTCGATTGACATCTGCGTCAGTTCGGTAATATTCTTTCCGGCGATCGTCACCGCTAAGGCTTCGGGCTTTAACCGCGCGCCTTTACACTGCGGGCAAACCGAAGACGACATGTACTTCTCGATGTCTTCCTTGACGTAGTCACTGCTCGTCTCACTGTAGCGGCGTTGCAGATTGTTGACCACGCCTTCGAAGGTCGATTTATAGCTCCACTCATAGCCGCTTTTTGATTCGTACGTGAAGCTTTGTTCCTTATCGGTTCCGTACAAAATCATCTCGACGACGTCTTCGGGCATTTTGTCAATGGGCGTGGAAGTTTTCACGCGGCGGCTGCGCAGCACGCGTTGCAGTTGCTGATGATAGTACGGGTTCATCGAGGGAAAGCGGCCCGATCCAAGCGACTTGCTCCACGGCACGATTGCGCCGCCCTCGATGGACTTCGTGCGGTCCGGCATCACTTTCCAAGGATCGATCTCAACCTTCTCGCCAAGACCACTGCAACCCGGGCACGCGCCATACGGCGAGTTGAAGGAGAACAGACGCGGTGCAAGTTCTTCAAACGACAAGCCGCAATACACGCACGCAAAAGCTTCGCTGAACGTCAGCTCTTTCTCACCGACGAGCGCCGTGACGATTCCGCTGGAGAGGCGCAGCGTCGTTTCGATACTGTCCGTTAGCCGCTTGCGGATGTCAGGTTTCATCACCAAACGGTCGACGATCACTTCGATCGTGTGCTTGCGTTTTTTATCGAGAACGATCTTCTCGCGTAATTCTTTTTGCTCGCCATCGACGCGAACGCGTGAGAAGCCCTCTTTAGCTATTTCTTCAAAAAGCTTCGTGTACTCGCCCTTGCGTCCACGGATAACAGGTGCAAGGATTTGAATCTTGCTGCCTTCGGGAAGTTCCATAATGGAGTCCACGATTTGCTCGCTGGTTTGGGAGCTGATTTGGCGGCCGCAGCTGTAACAATGCGGAACGCCGATACGCGCAAAGAGCAGGCGCAAGTAGTCGTAGATTTCCGTCACCGTGCCGACCGTCGAACGCGGGTTACGTGAGGTGGATTTCTGATCGATGGAGATGGCGGGGGAAAGGCCCTCGATGTAATCGACATCGGGCTTTTCCATCTGACCCAAAAATTGGCGCGCGTAGGATGAGAGCGATTCAACATACCGCCGTTGCCCCTCGGCGTAGATCGTGTCGAACGCAAGCGAAGACTTGCCCGATCCGCTCAAGCCGGTAACGACGATGAGCTGATTGCGGGGCAGGACGAGGTCGATGTTCTTCAGGTTGTGCTCGCGCGCGCCCTTGATAACAATGGAGTCAAGCCCGCGGGGCTTGGCTCCATTGTCGGAAGCACGCAGAGTTGAATCTGCCATTTAAACGTACAACCCCGGGCAGGCCCGGTTTGTTGCGCCCCTTTCCTTGATTAAACGACCGAAGGCGGGGGAGCGGCCGGCTGGTCCACGGCGCTGCCGCGGAGCTTGAAATATTCCCCCACGATCACGAGGGTCGCGAAGGCAACGACAATCTGTTGAATCACCAAGGAGACCAGCGTTCCGATGAGGGGCACAAAGGAAATGAGGCCGGCGAGGAACCCGCCGCAGATGGCAATGACGAAGATCAGGATAACGACGAGAAGTGTCGTCACGAAATTTCGCGTCGCGATCCGGAACGACTCGCCCATCGCCGTGACCGCACTTTCATCTCCGACGACAATGCACTTTTACAGCAGAGAGGACGTTACCGATTGCTACGGCGGCTTTGGCTCGAGCGCCTTTAAATAGGTCGCGGCGTTGTCATCTTTGGGGTTGAGTTCGAGGGCGCGTTTGTAGTTTTGGATCGCTGGCGCGGCTTGGCCCGCCATCCGGTACGCGTCTCCCAAGCTGTCGTACGCATTCCACGAATCGGGAAAGCGTTTCGCGTTAAGTTGCAAGACGGTAATCGCGCCATCATACTGCTTTTTCTTAAGCATTCTATACGCAAGGCCATTAAGATCGTCTTCGCGCGCGTACATATTCGCAAAGCCCGACGCTTGGGCAGGCGCATAAGCGGCATTAATCGCATCGACGCCACCGCTCGCGTATGCATGGCCGAGTAAGGTCGAAAGCGCCACATCATACGTCCCGGCCAGTTCGATGGCAAAAAACAATTCTGCCTTGGGAGGCACCGCGGGCGGACGTCCCTTCGCGCCGTAGGCCAGTTTATAAGGTAGATCTGCGTCGATGCTGCCGCCGAGCCCTATTTTGCGGATCGCTTCTTCTGTTCCACGAATGACTTGCTTTGCGCCGAGCGTGAATGCGAACGTTCGGCCCTTTTGCGATGCGTCCAGAAACTTGCCGGGAGCAATGCACACGAGATAGCGCATGACCGCAACGTTTCCGCTGGTCAGTTTGCGGCCGCCGGGTTTGACGATCACGTAGCGCAGGCCCGTTGGACTCACCGCTGCGTGCTGGGTCTGAAACGCGTTGACCAAGGAGCTGCAGCGTGCATCGGTTGCGCCCGCGGCGGGCAGTGCACCGCG
>JACRUB010000122.1 GCA_014305015.1 Vulcanimicrobiota bacterium
TTCACGCGCTTCCCGAAGGCTCGAAGGCGTTGCAGCCCAATCTGCTCGTCGGCGACGAGCACGAAGTAGACATTCTCAACGCGCGGCTGCCGAATCAAACCTCGGCCGTCACGGTTCTCGACAATCAACTTGTCGAAGTAGAAAATGCCGCCAACTTTGCCGGCCAAACAATTCGCATCAAGATTATCGATGTCGACGAAGACGGCGCGCTCGCGGAACCGCTCGGTGTCGTCGCAACGGCAACAGAAGGCAAGAAGAAACGCCGCCGCCGTGGCCGCAAGGCTCCGATGACGGCCGACGAGCAGGCGCAGCAACTTCGCGAACTCGCTGAAGAAGCGGCCAAAGGTTCGCGTCCGGTTCCCGCCATCGGAATTTCAACCGAAGCCGAAGCCGAAGACGAAGAAGCGCAAGATAAAACCAAAGTTGCCGCTCCGGTGGCTATCGGCGTCGAGCCCAAGCCCGCAGAAGCAGCCGGACTCGAACCGGACGGCGCGCATCGAAAGCGTCGCCGCCGCCGCCGCCGCGGACGCGGCGTGCATGGCGACGTTGCGCAGTTTGGAATTCCACAAGAGGGCGAAGCCGCGCAAGTCGAGGCATCCGAAGAGATTGAAGTCGACGCCGATACCGCACCCGCGCATCCGACGGCCGTTCCGGAAACCGCAGCGGAAAGCGAAATTCGTCGCAAACGCCGCCGCCGCCGTCGTCGCGGACGCGGAGACCGTCCCGAAGGCGGAGCGCCGCAAATTCACGGAGCGCCGCCAACAGCACCGGTGCCCGATCGCCACATTTTCCGCGTGAACCCGGAAGGCGCGGCGGAACCGACCGGACAAACGGCGCCGCGAGAGCCGTCGCGCTCGATTGCTCCGTGGAACCGGCGTCCGGCTCCGCCCGCCATCGAAGCACCGCCGCCATCACTGCGGGTTCCCGAAGAACCGGCACGCATAACCAAACCGGCGCGCCGCCGTCGCACGACGGCAGAGGCGCCGATCGTCGGTGGAGAGTTGCAAGCTTCGCAACAGGCGGCATTACCGAGTCCGCCCGACGACGCGAAGCCCAAACGCACGCGCAAGACGGCTGCAGCAAGTGCCGATGGTGAAAAACCCAAACGCAAGACGTCCGCTACCAAGACCACGGCGACCGCCAAGAAGAAGTCGCCTTCGAAAACCGCGGTAGCCCGGAAAAAGAAAGTGAAGTAGAAGAAAAGAGACCGCTCCGGCGGTCTTTTTCTTTTTGGGGAATTCGCTTGGAAATATTTGTGGACTACGATGCTACGATCACCGACGTCGATACGTTCAACGTCCTCGTCGCACATGAAGCCGGCGAGCAGAAGTGGCACGCGCTTGAAGAGCGCTTACACTCGCGGGCGATGACGCTGCGCGAGGTGCTTGCGGCCGAAGCGTCACTGATCACCTGTACGCTCGAGGAGGCCGATGCGTTCCTAGCTTCGGAGACGCACTTCGATTTCTATTTTGCGAAATTCGCTACCGACTGTAACGAGAGAGGCGTCCCGCTTACCATCTTGAGTTCCGGGGTTGCTCCGCTCATCGAACGAGCCTTGCAGCGCAACGGTGTTGCCGGCATTCCTGTGCGCGCGAATGCTGTTGAAGTTCGGCCGGACGGTTGGATTATGCACTTTCGCGATGATTCCGATAACGGAGGAGACAAAGCGGCCGACGTGCGCGAAGCCAAAGCGCGCGGTGCCAAAACGGTGTACATCGGCGACGGTGTATCGGATTTCGAGGCGGCCCTCGAAGCGGATAGGCGCTTCGCGAAGACCGGACACGCGCTCGAACGTTACCTGCGCAAACGCCGCGCGACTTTTAGAGAGTTTTCAAACTTCTCCGAGGTCGCCGCGGCGCTCTTTTAGACTGGTGCGCTCGTGTCTTTACTGAGGCGTTGCGCCGCCTAGTTGCGCGATCTTGTTTTGCAAGAACGTGACGGCTGCTTGGAGCTGCGTGTCTTTGCTCAGTTCGCCGTAGCGTGGGTTCTTGTTTTCTGCCGTGGTGATATCGGGCTGAATGCCGACAGTGTTGATGTCGCGGTTGTGCGGCGTCAAGTAACGCGCGGTCGTAATTTTAACGGCCGAGCCATCGGGAAGCGGGAAGATCGTTTGCACGACGCCCTTTCCAAAGGTCTTGGTGCCGATGATCGTACCGACGCCGCTATCTTGAATTGCTCCGGAAGTAATCTCCGAGACCGAGGCGGTGTGGCCGTTCACGAGTACTGCGAGCGGAACCGGGTTAATCGCGGTGTTCTCCGCTTCAAGCGTAGTGATTTGCGATTGACGCGATTCCACGGAAACGATCGGACCGCTCGGAATGAACTTGGAACTCACGCCGACGGCCGCATCGAGATAGCCGCCGCCGTTATCGCGCAAGTCCATCACGAAAGCGCGGGCGCCTTGAGTCTGCAGGCGGTCTAGTGCAGTAGTTAACTCACTTGCGGTGTCGCGTCCGAACACGGTGAGTTCAACGTAGCCGATCTTGTTGGGCAGCATCTTCGAATAGACGCTCAGCTGCTTGATCGGCGCGCGAACGATGCTAATGGGAGTGGGCAAAAGTTTGCCGTCGCGCAGAATCTGCAGTGTAACGGGCGTGCCTTCTTTGCCGCGCAGCAGCGAGGAGGCTTGCTGAATCGTCAGCCCTTTGCTGGACTTGCCGTCAATCGTATAGATAGTGTCATCTTGTTGAACGCCTGCTTTATCCGCCGGACCGTCCGGCACGATGTTGCTAACGTTGATCATCTTGCTCGTCTCGTCGCTTTCGATGACGATACCAGTTCCGGAGAACGTCGTGCCGTCTAAACCGGCGTTAAGATCGGCATAATCCTTCGGACTCAGAAAGATGGTGTAGCGGTCCTTGACCGCGCCGAGCATTCCGGAAATGGTTGCATACGTCAGATCGCGTGCGCCGAACTTACCGCTACGGTACTGGTTTGAAGCTTGCTCAACTTCGCGATCGAGCGAGCGAATATTTTGAGATACGTCGTCGGATGCGTGCAAGGCCGCTACCTTGGGATTCGTGACGCCTTCACGCTTTAGGTAGGTGACCAAGCTATCGTGCGCATTATCGAGCACCGTCTGCGTATCGACCTTTTTGTAAAACTCGGCGAACAGACGCTGATAGCTTACCGAAATCTCTTCTGCGTCGAGCGGTGCGAAGCCGTGAGGATTCGGGGTAGCGGCGGGAACGCGCGCTGTGGTGAGTGCAAGCGCGAGCAAGATTGCGAACGAAATAAACCTTTTCATAACCTACCTAGGAGCCATCCGTTTCAAGAGCGTTTTAGCGGCGGCGAGTTGTTGATCTTTCGGAGTATCGATAAGTGCGGGATCGGGACTCTGGTTGACGACGAGATCCGGATCGATTCCCTTATGCTGGATATCGCGCCCGAGGGGGGTAACGTAACGGGCGGTCGTGATTTTGAGGGCGCCGCTGTCCGGCAGCGGATAGATACTCTGAACAACGCCTTTGCCGAAGGTCTTAGTTCCGACGAGACGAGCCAATTTGTAGTCCTGAAGGGCGCCCGCCGTAATCTCGGACGCGCTCGCCGTATATTTGTTGACTAAAATGACCAAGGGCGTAAGGGTGTCAATGGCCTCGCCGCTCGCATTTGCGGTGTCCTTCGCGCCTTGCCGGTTGATGGTTGAGACGATCGGGCCATGCGGCACGAAGTAACTCGAGATCTGCACGGCCGCCTCAAGCAAGCCGCCGCCGTTGTTGCGTAGATCCAAGACGTAGCTCTTTGCATGATGCGCCTTGCCAAAAAGCAGCGCTTTCTTGATTTCATCCGCAGAGGTTTCGCCGAAATCCGAAAGCCGAATGTAGTCAACCGTGTTCTGGTCTTCCATCTTCGCTTTGACGGTGGGCACGTGAATCGTTTCGCGAACGATAGTGAAGCTGCGACGGCTCTTCTTCTTGTACGGATGCGTTTGGAGTCGCACGGTTGAGCCTGCCGGACCGCGAATTAGGCGTTCCACCGCATCAAGTTTTAGGCCCTTTGTAACGTGACCGTCGACGGCGTCGACAATGTCGCCGGGCTTCATCCCCGCGCGCGCCGCAGGCAATCTTTCAATTGGGTCGACCAAGACATCGCCGGTCTTTGGATCCTGAACGATGTACACCCCGATGCCGCCAAAATTGCCGCCGTTGAGCGATTCGTTGAGCCCTTGAATCTCGCGCGGCGAAAGATAAACGGTGTAGGGATCGCGCAGCGAATCCATCATGCCGCGAATTGCAGATTGCGTGAGGTCGACATTCCCCACGCGCGCGCCGAAATGTTTTTCCGCAAACGCAAGCTCGCTATTGATGTGAACTTTGTCCTGCACGGAATCTCCGCTTGCCGTGTTGCGCGGTAAAATCGAGGTGTTGAGGTGCCGCTGATCGAGCAACGCCTTGAGCCCTTGGCGTTCGCCGTCGAGGAGCGTCTGCGGATTGATCGGTTTGTAAAACGTTTCTTCTACGCGCCGGAAGGCAAGGCTGACCAACCGTTCATCGGGCGAACCCGGCCCGAGAAACGATTGCAAATCGACGCTCGCAACATCGTGGCTGATGTCTGAGTTCGTGCTCTGTGCTGCTTGCAGGCCGCTGCGGTATCCCAAGTACAAGGCCCCGGTCAGGGCAACGGCGACCACGATCAGCGCGGCGGTCAGCGCGCGAAGTTTGGATGACATTCGTATCCTCTAGATACCCACATCGGGCTTAGGGGTTGCTGTGTTAGCGCAGCCTTGACGCTGGGTCGACCGTCTTTCCGTTCACGCGGACTTCGAAATGGAGATGGGGGCCGGTCGAGACGCCGGTAGAACCGACTGCGCCGATGGCTTGGCCCCGCTGGACCTCTTGTCCCGCCGAAACGAAGATCTGGGAGCAGTGGCCGTAACCCGTCGAGAGACCGTTTCCATGGTCGATCAGAATGAAATTCCCGTAGCCGCCGTACCATCCGGCCGAGATAATCGTCCCCGCGGCGGCCGCGCTGATGGTCGTTCCCATGGATGCACCGATGTCGAGCCCTTGATGGATCTCCATTCCGCCGCCGAAGGGATTGCGCCGGGGACCGTACGGCGAAGTAATCGTGCCGGAGACTGGCCAAGAGAGCGATCCTCCGCTGTCCGTGACGACGGGCCCCGTGATCCCTGCGGCACGCTGGCGGGCAAGACGCTCTGCCTCAATCTCGCGCTGCCGCGCAAGAATCAGCGCTTCGAGCTGCGCTTCCTCGCCCGATGAGAGGCTTTCCATTTCGGCGACTTGACCGGCGACGTGACGGCGCTGATCGTCGGCGATCGCAACGAGATTAGCGCGTTCATCCGCCAGGGTCGCAAGCTGGTTTTTCGCGCGCCGTTGCGCTTCGGCGGAGGCTTGCAGCGCGGCTTGCGTTGCTTCGAGCTCTTGCTCTGCAGAAGCAACTTTTTTCTCCGCAGTGCGCCGCGCCCGGATCGCGCGTTGGTTCGCAGCGATCAACAAACGCAAATCGTCCCAGCGCTCAACAAAATCCGAGAACGACGTGGCCGAGAGCAGCACGTCGATATACCCGAGGTCGCCGTGCTGATAGATGTCGACCAGACGGCGTTTGAGCGCGTCGCTATGAAGTTTTAGCGTCGCTTTTGCGGCATTGAGTTGGATCGTATTCCATGCGAGCCGCTTCTCGGTGGAGTGTTGTTGCGCGGAGAGTTCGTCCAAACGCACGTTGACGCTGCCGATCGCCGCATTTGTTTGCGAGAGCTGTGCCTTGAGATTACCGACGCGGACTTGCGCGCCGTGCAGCTCGTGGCGTTTAGCGTTCAATTGGGATTGCAATTGCTGCGCATGTTGGCGGTGCGCTTCGATTTGGCGGTCGTAGGACGTGCGCGATAAGGCTGGCGCGCAGAGCAGCGCGACGGCGAGTAAGGTTGCAGCGATGCGGCGCAGGGTCACTGGCGGCGTTTATCCTTGACGTAGACGGAGCCGCCGAGTTGTTTTGCATAACGCTTGAGTTCTGCGGCGGCTTCCCCGATTTGTGCGTAGTTATCCAAGGCTCGTTGCTCGTTCGTGAGGATTGCAATAGAAAGCGACATGATCGGAAAACGGTTTAACGTGCCGCGGCGGTCGCGCGTTTCAACATACCCAACGCGCAGGTCGTGCGCGTTATACAGTTTACGAATATCCGGATCGAACTGCGCGATGATTTCGCGGGCGATTTCTTCCGAACGGTCGGGACTTGTGACCACAAGGAAGTCGTCCCCGCCGATGTGCCCCACGAAATCGTCCTCGTTTCCGCGCCGCCGCACCGCGTCGACCGTGGTTGAGGCGACGAGTTGAATCGCTTCATCGCCGTGCGTGAAGCCGTAGACGTCGTTAAAGGCTTTGAAGTTATCGAGATCTTCGTAGAGCACGGCAAAGGGCTGGTGGATTTCGATGCGCCGCTTGAGCTCCGCTTCGATTGCCAGGTTTCCGGGCAAACGCGTAAGTGGAGAGAGCGATGAGTCAACGGCAACGCGCCGGATTTTAGCGCGCACGCGTGCGAGCATCTCTTGCGGACCGAAGGGCTTCGTAATGTAGTCATCGGCCCCGGCGTCAAACCCGGCAACCTTATCCTCTACCTCGCCTTTAGCGGTTAGTAGAATGATCGGCACGTGTGAATTCGTGGGATGCTTGCGAATACGCCGCGTCGTCTCATAGCCATCCATCGCCGGCATCATGACGTCGAGCAAAACAAGATCCGGCTGGAGATCTTCGAGAATTTGAATCGCTTCGACGCCGCTTGCCGCCGAAGTAACATCGTAACCAGCAAACTCGAGGTTTGTCGTAATGATCTTGCGCAAGTTGCGGTCGTCATCGACGACCAATATTCTTCTCCCCTGCGTGTCATCAAAGCGCGCGTTCGTCATTCGCGTACCGGCATCTTGAGCGTAAAGGTCGAGCCCTTGCCGGGCTCACTTCGCACGTCGACCTTGCCGCCGTGTGCTCGCACGAGCGAGTGCACCAAGAACAGACCGAGCCCGCTGCCGCCGACGTTGGACGTGAGTTCGGAATCCACGCGATAGAAACGGTCGAAGATGAGCGGCAGGTGCTCTTCATGAATGCCGATGCCTTCATCGCGAATGTCGATGACGGTATGGCCGTCTTGTTCGCGCGCTGCAACCCGGACGGTACCGCCGCCGGGGGTATATTTGATAGCGTTATCGAGAATGTGCGTGAGCACGTCAACGATGCGATCGGGATCGCCGGAGACTTTCACGCCGTTGGTTTCGAGCTCAATGCGGTGCACGGAACCGTCGTACAAAAGATCGCCGACGACGCGTTCCAGAATCGTATCGAGCGAGAGTCGCACGCGGCGCTTGAGCATTTGGCCTGCTTCAACTCTTGTGACGAGCAGCAAATCGTCGATCAAACGATTCAGGCGGTCGGTTTGCTGATCGACGACGCTCAAATATTCGACTCGCGCCTCTTCATCGAGTCCTGGGTTCAAAAGCAACGTCGAGCAGTACGCCTTAATGGCCGCGAGCGGTGTCTTGAGTTCATGCGAAACCGTGCTCACGAACTCGTTTTTGAGTTGCTCGATTTCATCGGCGTGCCGCGCCGACATGCAGGTGACGAGCCAGCCGTCCGATTCTTCGCCGTTGCGCAGCGCTGTAACGTAAGCGCGAACGTCCGTGCGGAAGCCGGCCGGATCGAGAAAGGAAAAGCGTATTTCGTGCGCTACTCCGTCGCACGGAATATCCAAGATTATCTGCAACTGGTTATTCGCAAGCAGCTCGCGAAAGGGTTTTCCGAGACAGCGTTGCGCGGAATAGCCCGTCAACGCTTCGGCCGCAAGATTCCAGCGAACGATTCTGGCGGCTGCGTCGAGTTGAATAACCGCATCTTGAACCAGGCGCGAGAGCGCTTCATAGAGCGACTTGTACGAGAGAACTTCGGCGAGGAGATCGCCGCCTACGTCCGCAGGTATCGTCCGACCGATATCCACGATGCAATAATTCCGACGGCGCTGCCGACCAGCAAGAGCTCCAGAGCTAGACGCACCGGATCGACGGTGCTTGCATTGAGCTGAACGAACGGTAATGCGGCGGCGAGTTTTGGAAAGAGCTCGTACTTCGCTATTGCAAGCAGAATGACGGCGATCACCGCGCCGACAAGCCCATCGAGAAATCCCTCGCAGATGAACGGCAAACGAATGTAGGCATTCGTTGCACCCACGAGCTGCATGATTGAAATCTCACGGCGCCGCGCAAAGACGGTCAGGCGAATTGTGTTCGAAATGATGATCGAAGCGAAGACGATAAAGAGCACGATCACCGACACGCCGATGTTTCCGAGAACCCTGCTGAGCTGTAGCAGCTTCGTAATGACATCTTGCCCGTAGTTGACGCTGCCGACGCCGGGAATCTTTTGAATGTGCGCAGAAACGGGCGCAGCT
>JACRUB010000075.1 GCA_014305015.1 Vulcanimicrobiota bacterium
CCTCGCGCCTCCGGATCGGCCGTTAGCTGTCTTGTCGCTCTCTAACGCCCCGGTCGATGACGGAAACTGTTTTGCGTGCGGAGCCGATAACCCAATCGGCATGCATTTGCATTTCGAGCGCACCGGCGAGCAGAGCGTTCGCGCATTCGTAACCCTGGAACCGCAATTTCAAGGCTGGAAGAATATTGCCCATGGCGGCATTGCGATGGCATTGCTCGATGAAGGGATGGCGCACGCGGCGGCGGCGGTTGGATTTCGCGGCGTAACCGCAAGTATGTCAACGCGTTTTCGCGCTCCGGTTCCTTTGGAGACGCCCTTGGAAGTCGACGGCGAAGTCATCTGGATCCGGCGGCACGTGCTTGCGCTGCGCGCATTTGTACGCGCGGATGGCAAAGTACTTGTTGAGGGTGATGGACATTTCGTTGCCAAGGGCCGGCTCGACGATGTGCAAGACCGGCGCAACCCTAAAGCATAATGGCAAAGAAACAAAAAGGCGGCGCGCAGCAAGCCGCCAATCGTTCGCCTTCGGTCGACAACCGCCGCGCGCGCTACGAGTACCATATTCTCGAATCTCTTGAAGCGGGGCTTGCCCTTACCGGGACCGAGATCAAATCGATTCGGGCGGGCGGCGTGACCCTGGGTGAAGCGTACGCGCGCATTCGCGAGGGCGAGTTGTGGCTGCTTAACATGCACATCCCTGCATATAAAGAAGGCAGCTTCTCCAACCATGAGCCGGGCCGCGCGCGCAAACTGCTCTTGCACAAAGAGCAAATCGAACGGCTTGGCGGTCGCGCCGCCGAAAAAGGTTTGACGCTCGTTCCGCTGCGCATGTATTTCACGCGCGGCAAAGTCAAAATTGAAATCGGTCTCGCTAAAGGCAAGAAGATTTGGGATAAGCGCGCTGCCGAATCCGAGCGCGATGTCAAACGGGAACTCGCACGCCATGCGCGGAGCTAAATCCGAGCGCGCAATTGAGACCGCAACCCGCCGCGACGGCGGCTTTGTACACGGAGAGCACGTGGTCGTTGCGTGTTCGGGCGGACCGGATAGCGTTGCGCTTGCGGGCATTTTGGCAGCGATCGCGCCGCGCTTGGAATTGCACGTGACGCTTGCGCACGTCAATCACGCGGTTCGTCCGTCGGCACGCCAAGATGAAGCGGTCGTTCTGGCAGCGGGCGCGGCCGTCGGAATTCCGGTGAAGGTCGCCGCGCTGACCGGGGTGCGCAAAGACGAGGCCTCCCTGCGTGAATCGCGATACGAGGCGCTGCTCGAGGTTGCCCGCGGAGCCGGAGCGGGCGTGGTCGCCACCGCGCATACGGCCGAGGATCAGACAGAAACCGTTTTGCTCGCGCTTTTTCGCGGGACAGGGCCCGAGGGCTTGAGCGGTATCGCCGCGCGGCGTCCCTTAGGGGTGGGCGTTGACCTGGTCCGGCCGCTCCTGCGGTGGGACCATCAGGCGCTCGCGAGCTACTGTCATCTCTTGGCGCTTCCCTACGCGATCGACCCCTCTAACGCCGACCTGGAATACCGGCGGAATGCCGTGCGGGCGGCGCTTGAGGCGCTGCGCCCGTCCTTCCCGGGCCTCGACCAGGCTGTGGCCCGAACGGCGGAGCTGGTGGGCGCGGAGCAGGCGGGTGAGGACCGAGCGGCCCTGCGGCAGCGGGTTCGGGAGGTTTTGGGAGAAAGCGACGCCCTCCGGAACGTGGATTTCGAGCATGTCGAAGCTGCGGTTCGAGCGCTGGAAGCGGGCGGCTCCGGCCGGTTTTTCATGAATTCTGAGGTTGAATTGACCATCCACGGTGGGGAAATTACGGTGCGCAAAAGCCCATGAAACCCCTGGAAACGTACGACGGTACTATCGAGCGCACGCTTTTTACACAGCAAGAGATTGCGGATGCGATCGAGCGCTTGGCTCATAGCATCGCAGCCGACTTTGCCGGGCAACCTCTCTTGTTGATCGGGGTGTTAAAGGGAGCGTTGTACGTCACGGTCGATCTGGTCCGCGCGCTTTCGACGGTAGCCGGCGGCCCTAGCGAAATCCACGTCGATTATATGGCCGTTTCCAGTTACGGAAACGAAAACCGGAGTAGCGGTGAGGTGCGAATGCTCAAGGACACCATGCAGAACATCGCCGGCCGCAATGTCGTTATCGTTGAAGATATCGTCGATAATGGCCTCACACTGGATTATCTTCAGGGGATCTTGCAACAACGGGAACCGAAAGCGTTAAAATCATGTGTTCTTTTCGATAAACCATACAACCGCAGAGTCGATGTCCACGTTGATTACATTGGGTTAACGGCGCCGGACGCATTCGTCGTAGGGTACGGTTTGGACTACCAAGAAGCGTACCGGAATCTCCCTTACTTGGCCCAGCTCCATTCCTGGGTCTTCTCCGAGAAAACGGACTAAATACAGGTATCGTGGGCAAACATCTTCGTTCAATCATCCTTGTCATTCTGGCGATCATCGCCGTGTTCTTCATCGTTGAACGCGTGGTATTGCCCCAGAACAATAGCACCAAGCTTACCTACAGCGACTTCTATCACAAAGTCGTGGCTAATCAGGTTAAAGATTTCAACGTCGTCGGACATGACGGTCAAGGCGAACTAAAAGACGGAACCAAGTACACCGTTTCCGTGCCGGACGCCGGCTATCAATTCTCCAACTTCCTGATCAGCCACAACGTGCAGTTCGATAGCCAGCAAGCCAATAACAGCGCATTCGTCACGAACTTGATCGGGTTCTTACCGCTTCTGCTGATGGGCGCGTTTCTGTTTTTTATCTTGCGTCAAGCGCAGAATGGCGGAAGCCAAGCAATGTCGTTCGGCCGTTCGCGCGCGAAGATGCAATCGGAGAACCGCCCAAAGGTGACATTTGCGGATGTCGCCGGTATTGAAGAAGCCAAGCAAGAGTTGCAAGAAGTCGTCGACTTCCTGAAATATCCGAAGAAATTCCAAGCGCTGGGCGCACGCATTCCAAAAGGCGTGCTGTTGCTCGGACCTCCGGGTTCCGGAAAGACGCTGCTCGCTCGCGCCATTTCCGGCGAAGCCGGCGTGCCGTTCTTCTCGATCTCCGGTTCGGATTTCGTTGAAATGTTTGTAGGCGTCGGCGCCTCGCGCGTTCGCGATCTCTTCGATCAAGCGAAGAAATCCGCGCCTTGCATCGTCTTCATCGATGAAATCGATGCGGTCGGCCGTCAACGCGGCGCAGGCCTCGGCGGCGGACACGATGAGCGCGAACAAACACTCAACCAATTGCTCGTCGAGATGGACGGCTTCGATCAAAACACCGGCGTGATTTTGATCGCTGCGACGAACCGTCCCGACGTGCTCGATCCCGCACTGCTTCGTCCCGGACGTTTCGATCGTCAGATCGTCGTCGACCGCGTCGACGTCAAAGGCCGCGCGGCGATTCTCGGCGTGCACGCACGCAACAAACCGCTGGGCAAAGATATCTCGCTCGACACGCTCGCAAAGCGTACGCCCGGATTCTCCGGCGCGGATCTCGAGAATCTCCTCAACGAAGCAGCGCTGCTTGCGGCGCGTCAAGATAAGACCGTTATCGAGATGGCCGACTGCAACGAAGCGATCGACCGCGTGATGGTCGGACCGGAGCGCAAGTCAGTCGTGATGTCGCAAAAAGAAAAAGAAGTTGCGGCCTATCACGAGTCCGGACATGCGATCATTGGCGGCATGCTGCCGCACAGCGATCCGATTCACAAAGTGACGATTATTCCGCGCGGTATGGCGCTCGGCATCACCTGGTCGCTGCCCGAAGACGACCGCCACAGCATTACCAAGGAAGAGCTGCTCGCGCAGATCACCATGGCGCTCGGCGGACGGCTCGCCGAAGAGATCAAATTTAAAGACGTCACGACCGGTGCCAGCAACGACTTCGAGAAAGCGACCGAAATTGCGCGCCGCATGGTGACGCAATACGGCATGTCGGATTCGATGGGCCCGATTCAATACGGCCGCGGAAACCACCAAGTCTTCCTCGGACGCGATTTGGGCGAAGACCGCAATTATTCCGAGGAGATCGCGAGTAAAATCGATACGGAAGTACGCCGCATCATCGATATGTGCTGGGATCGCGGCCGAGAAATTCTCGACAACCATTGGAATAAAATCGAACGTATGGTGGAATCGCTGCTTGAATTCGAAACGGTCGATACCGAAGAAGTGCGCGCCATTCTCGATGAGAAGCCATATATTCGCGCTAAAGCCGATGTCGAAGTAGCGACAACAACCAAGCCGCCCGGATCTGAAGCCAAGCGCGCGGAAACGCCAAAACGTCTGCCGCCCAACATCTCACCCGAGCCCGCATGACGCTTGGTGTCAGGCAGGTATTCGCAAAGCGAAGCGACCGAATTCGAAGCTTGTCGAAGCCTTTAGCGATATGCATCTGCATGTCGCTTCTTTTTTCCGCCACCGGCGCGATGGAGCGCACGAGCCTGCCGTACGGCAGTCAACTCATCGTGCGCCGAGATGCGAACGTTGCGACCGTCGCGGTTGAACTCTGGTTTCGCGCTCCCTCCATCGGTTTTGCGGATCCCACTCCGGGATTATCGCGCTATGCGGCGACCGCAGTTGCGGCATCAAAAGTCGCCGGCGGCCAGTCGCTCAGTGAAGCCGTTAAAAACGTGGGCGGTCGACTCGGCATCAGTGCCTATCCCGATACGGTTTCCGTTTCCGCCTCAGTGCCGTCCGGTGCGGAATCTCGCATCATTAAAGTCATGACCTCTGCTTATTTTACGCCCGCGCTGAGCGCCGAAGGCATGCGCAGCGCATTGCGCGATGTCGTTGTAGCCGGGACGCAGAAACGCTTTGACGTGGAAGAGACCTTACGCGACGGAATATTTGGCATTATTTTCCCCACCGGTGCATTTCATTATTCAACCGTCCCGCCCAATGCAACCGCGCTCGGCCATGTAAGCCCGGATGCGCTACGCGCGTTTGCCGCGCGTGCCTTCCGCTCTTCAAATGCGGTCCTCGCAGTCGCGGGAAACACACATGCCGATATTCCCGCCGCCATCTCGGGTGGCCGCACCGACGGTCAAGCAATGGAAGCGCCGATCGATGCAACGCCGATTGCAACGCCTGCATCCTCGAGCGCAGCCTTCGCAGAAGATGCGGTTGGTCTGGGTTGGGTCGGCGCCCCGATCGCGGATGCGAAGGCCGCAACCGCTCTCGACTTTATTGCGGACTACCTCTTTCGGCCGCAGAGCGGCGCGGTTTCGCGACCGCTCGACATCTCTTCGCCGGAGACATTTTTGAGCGGTCAGTTTATCACGCTGCATAATCCCGGGGTGTTGCTCGTTGAAATCGCAGGCAAGAGCCGCGACGAAGTTCGCTCAACAGTTTTGGCAGCCGTTGAAAAAATGCGAACGCCGCTCGGCGCCGCCGAATTTGCCGCGGCGCGTTCCGCTTTTGAATATCACGTGCTCGCGGATTCGCAGACGCCGCTCACGCAGGCCGACAACTTTGGATGGTACAGTGTTGAGGGCGATGGCCTCTATGCGCCGAGCGATGAAAGCCTACGGTACGTGCAGACCGTCCAGAGTCTCGATCCCGCATTCGTCGCGCACGTTGCGCAGCAATATCTCGGCACGCCGTCCGTGCTCGAGCTTACGGGTCCCGCCAAGAGTCCGGTGAAGACATGATGCGCACGCTGCTCGGTGTATTCGTTATCGCGGCACTTTCCGGCGCAACCGCGCTTGCGTCGCCGATTCACGTGTCCGCGCCTTCCGTGACGAGTTATTTGGGCGCGAAGATCGTCATGCAGGTTGACGCTTCGAATCCGCTCACGGGCATGCAGCTCTTCATTCAGGCCGGACTCGATCGCGAGACACCAAATCAAAGCGGGCTCGCAGCCCTCGTCGCCGAGAGTATCGTGCGCACCCCGGTTGGGGGTTTGCCCCTACAAGACGAGCTGCTCGCGAAGGGCGGATCAATAACCTATACGGTGGACGGCCACTGGATTCGTTTTTATCTCGAAGGGTTGAGCCCAAACTTCGCAACCGGAATCATGCCGCTGTTCGAACAGGCGCTGGCTAAACCGGATTTCAGCGCGACGACTCTCGCCAGTTCGCGCGCGGAGCTCGATCGTAAGATTGCGGAGAATGAGAAAATTCCGCTCGACGTGGGAATTCAAATGCTCAATACGGCGTTTTACACCGACAGTGATGCGGGCTTACCGCAGTATGGCTTGCCCGCCACGCTGGCCGGTTTCACTTCGTCGGATGCGCAAAGGTTCTACTCCACCTACTATCGTCGCGGCGGCGCGGTAGTAAGTGCTGTCGGTGGCGTCAATGCGGCTACGCAGTCGCAATTCTCGAACGTGCTTGGGGCATTGGCGGAAGGCACGAGCAAACCGGTACCCGTGAGACTTAGCCGCCTGAGCGGTTCGGAACATCATTTGGTAACGCACCGCGATATTGCGGTGCCGTGGCTCGTTGCCCAATTCCGCGCCCCCTCGATCGGCAGCCGCGATTTCGGAGCAATGCTCGTCCTCACGTCGTTCTTGGAGCGCACGGCAGCCGAAGTTGCCGAAAACCCATCCGTGACAACGAAATCATTCAACGATCGCGCGGTGGGCACGCTGTACAATTTCGATGATCGCCCGGCGAGCGTCGTGCTCTTTATCAACGGCGGCTTCGGTGATCCGTCGCGCCCGTTCAGCACCGCGCTCTCAGTGATTCAAATCTTCGCGCACAGCAAACTCTCCGGCGATATCGGGGGCATGAAGAGCATTGCTGCCGGCAACTACATCGACGGCGTCACGACGCTAGAAGATCGCGCCTGGATGGCCGGCGTTTTTGCATCGCAAGACTTACCGCCAAACTATATCGAGCGCGGCCTCAACGCGATCACTTCCGTCACCGGCGCCGATTTGCAACGCGTAGCGCGCACCTATTTGGACAACCCAAACGTCGCAATCGTCCTCCCCCGCGACACCCCATCTCCAACCTAACGTGTCACCCTGAGGCTGTCGAAGCATGATCTCACCCGACCAAGCCGCGCTTTTGATGTTTATAGGCCTCATAAGTGCTGCAATAATGGGAACAGGCGTCGGCGGCTTTACATGCTTGGTGCTGCGACGGCGATGGAGTGTCCTATCGGCCGTGGTGATGCAATCCTCGCGCCAGTTTCCGTTCTCGCGCTCATTGAAGTCTGCAGCGTAATTGATGCGGCGTTCCATGACTACTGGTATTCTAATTGCCTGCCGCTGTCTTTCGTTGGCGCGGCGGTTGCTGTGATTCTAAGGCATATCTTGGGTCTGCGGCTTCGGTCGCGTTGGTTTCAATAGCTCAAGACGCCGCGCACGCTGGCGTCTATCGCCTTCGACGGCTGGAGTTTGCGGGCATGTGCCCTACCTCTAGCGGGCCTCTTGGAGATTAGGCGCAGGCGTAGTATGATAGTAGACATTATGGCCGTTATGGACAAAACTGGCAAAAAGAGCAAATCGCCCCCGAAGGCTAACGGTGCCCAGTCGTGGAGCGACGGCATACCCGCCGTCCCGGCAACTGATCTTCGCAAGGATGCACCCGGCATTCTCGGGCGCGTGGAATTTGGTGGCGAGGAAATCATTCTGACGCGCCACGGCAAGCCTGCGGCGGCCCTGGTATCGATGGAAGTCCTTAAGGCTCTCTACGCGATCGAAGATGCTCAAGATGTTGCAGCCGCTGCCGCCGCCCGGCGCGACATCAAAAAGCACGGTACGATTCCATGGGCGGAAGTGAAGCGTCGCAACGGCATATAGCGTCGAGTTTTCGCGCGCCGCGCATAAGGCGTTTGAGAAGCTTCCCAGCCGCCTCAAATTAGCCGTCCGCAAGAAAATCGATTCCTTAGCAGTAAATCCCCGTCCCTTCGGTATGAAGAAGTTAGAGAAGGGTGAGGGTGAGCTTCGCGTGCGCGTCGGCGATTACAGGATCGTCTACGAGATCAAAGACAAGCGGCTTATTGTGCTCGTCCTTGCGATAGGACATCGCAGCGCCGTCTATCGTGGCCGCTGAGCAATGAATTCTTCCAGAGTTGCCCTCGTCCATGATTACCTCAATCAGCGCGGTGGCGCCGAGCGGGTCTTTGCGCACATTGCCGAGGCTTATCCATTCGCGCCGGTTTATACGTCGCTCTACGATGAGAAGTTAAACGCCGATCTCGTTCCCGGCCATGACGTGCACATGTCCTGGCTCTCGAATATTCCTGGCGCGAATAAGTATTTTCGGGCACTTGCCCCACTCTATCCGGCCGCATTCGAGTCGTTTGATTTTTCGGGCTACGATACGATCGTCAGTTCGACGACGGCTTGGGCGA
>JACRUB010000210.1 GCA_014305015.1 Vulcanimicrobiota bacterium
GTGTACATTTGATAGGCGGATGCCGAGGCGGGCATCGGAAATTTCATCGCGCGGGCGGTATCGAGCGCAGCCGCCAGATCCTTTCGTAAAAGATCAAGCGCGAAGCCCCCTTCGAACGTATTAGCGAACCAAGTCTTAGGTAGCCAATTTTCCAGAATATAATTTGAACCCGTCGCCGTTGCGATAACTTTACGAACCGCCTCGAGGTCGGCGCCCGCTTTCTTGGCAAACGTGAACGCCTCGGCGTTGGCAATCACGATATTGGCGATCAGAATCTGATTGACAAGCTTGACGGTTTGTCCCATCCCGACCGGTCCCAAGTGGGTGGGATTGCCCATCGTTTTGAGCAAGGGCTCGACGTGCGAGACATCCTCTGGCAGTCCCCCGACCATGATCGTGAGCGTCCCGTCCTTTGCCCGTGTGGGACCGCCGCTGACCGGCGCATCTACTAAACGATGATGCTTCGCTTGTAAGCGGTTTGCGAACTCGCGCTCGGCAACTGGGGAGATCGTCGACATATCGATGATGAAAAGCGGAGCCTTCGCTCCCGGGGCAATGCCGTTCCCGCCGAAAATCACTTCTTCGACCTGTGGCGCGTCGGGAACGCAAATTACCACCGCATCAACTGCGGCGGCGACGGCGGCGGGGTTCTGCTGCTCGATCACTCCGCTTTGCGCGAGACGTTCGAGCGGAGCACGATTGCGATGCGCACAAGCGTGCACGACGTAGCCTGCCGCAGCGATGCGTTGCGCCATGTGTTCGCCCATCATCCCAAGGCCGATAAAACCGATTTTCGATCCAGGTTGCATTCCGCCGCACCTTTAAAGACGTAGGATGCCATCCCTGCTGTAAGCGGCGGTGAAGTCGTTCCAGTTGTTGGCGCACAACACCAACCATTATTTCGATCTCGAAGCCGATGCTTCGTCCGGCTATTGCGGCGGATGGCGAAACGGGCAAGCGCACCTTGCTGATGCGTTCGGACGGCCGACCCCCGTGCTGATTGCCTGCTGGGCACGTGGCTGCGCGCAAAGCTCCACTCCCCCGGGCCACCAAGCGATGCATGGAATCCCGCACGGGCGTTGCCGTTTTCGTCGTAACCTTGGCCGCAGGCGTGGCGCCCTACCTCGTCTAAGGCCAATGAATGATTACATCTTTGCGCCGTCCCACGTTCGATGATATGAATCTTTCCAACGGTAAACGTGCGCGTTTATACCGGATGATGTACGAACACGGCCCCGGCAACGGCACGCTGATGATGCTGCCGTGCGATCAGGGGCTCGAACACGGGCCGATCGATTTCTTGAGCAATCCGGACGCGCTGGATACCGATTACATTTTCCGGCTTGCCGTCGAAGGCAGCTTTTCGGGCGTCGCCGTCCACATCGGCCTTGCTGAGAAATATGCCAAGAACTATGCAGGCAAAGTTCCGCTCGTTCTCAAGGTCAACGGCAAGACCAACGTTCCGAGCGACGACGAATCGTTTAGCTCCATGACTTCTTCAGTTGAAGATGCCGTCCGGCTCGGTGCGGACGCCGTCGGCTACACGCTCTACGTCGGTAGCCCGTCGCAAGATGTCGACATCGCGCAGTGCAACGACGTGCGCCGCGAGTGCGAACGCTACGGCATGCCGCTCATTATTTGGGCATACCCACGCGGATCGGCAGTAAAGGCAAAGGGTGGAATCGATTCACTTTACGCCATCGACTACGCGGCGCGCGTTGCATGTGAAATGGGCGCCGACATCATCAAGCTCAATGTACCCGAGTGGAATGCCGCGACCGCCGATAAGATGCCCAAACCGTACAACACCCTCGAGCTCTCCGAAGAAAAAGGCCTCGAGAAAGTCGTCAAGTCCGCCGGACGCTCGCTCGTGCTTGTTTCGGGCGGAAGCAAGATGGGCGACGAAGACACGATTCACAAGGCGCAAACTGCAATGGAAGCCGGCTGCGTCGGCCTTATCTTCGGACGCAATATGTGGCAACGTAAGTGGGATGATGGTCTTTCAATGGCCGGCCGGATGCACGACTTGATGAAACGTTACGGCCAGTGAGCGCAGCACGCGCTCTCTCGTTCATCGCTCTCTTACTTTCAACGCCGCTCCTTTTGGGGGCGGCGTCTTCTTCGGTGAACGGCGATCCCAATGCGGTGGTGATTTCGACTTCCGACATCAACCTATTCTGGCAAGTTGTGGATCAAGCTCATGGAAATCCGGGCGCCGATGATTTCAAAGTCTATTTCGAGAAAGGCTCGCTCGGGGTACAGGGATTCACGAAAGATCGTCTTGTCAATCCAGCGCATCTTGCCAAAGTGTTCGCGCGCAACAAATCGTACTATTTTAAAACCCGCCCAAATATGGAGCTTGTCCCAACGCAGGTAGGCCGCCTGCGGGACGACTTGAGACGCTTCAAAGAGTTTTTTCCGCAAGCGTTCTTTCCTAACCTGTACTTCGTCATTGGGGCGCTAAATAGCGCAGGCACATCCGTTGATGGAGTCGGCGCCATCATGGGAACGGAAATGTTTTCGAAAGGACCGAACATCGTTCAATCAGATGCGCCAGACGACGACATTAAAGTGCTTCAAAGCATCGACGTACTCGCCCCAACAGCGGCGCACGAACTAACGCATTATAACCAGAACGATACGGATACGCGCGACCTTCTGGGCTCCGCCATTCACGAAGGCTCGGCGGACTTCATCTCCCAGCTCGCAGATGGTAACAACGTGAATCCCGCGGAATGGAGCTTCGGCTGCGCCCACGAGGCGGCGCTCTGGCGGGAGTTTCAAAAACAGATGTACAGCGGAAACGGGGCGACAATCGGCAATTGGCTCTTCAGTTACCGCGCCGGACCATTAGGTGCTCCGCCTTTTATCGGTTACTGGCTCGGGTTGCGCATCGTACAATCTTACTATGACCGCCGTTCGAACAAGCAGGCAACCATCTCGGCCATTATGCACGTTAGAGACTATGGCGCCTTTTTGAGGGACAGCGCATATCCGGCAAAGCGGCCGGCGTGCCGCCCGGAACCGCGTTGGAAAAGTTAACTTAGGAGATCATGGAAACGCAAAGCATCGAAGAGCGCGTCAACGCCGCCCTTGATAAGATCCGTCCTGCCATCCAAATGGACGGCGGCGAGGTCTGGCTTATCAGGGTCGAGGGCGATACCGCGTTCGTTCAAATGCTCGGCGCGTGCGGTGGATGCGCGATGGCCAACACCACACTCAAAATGGGCATCGAACAAGTCGTTACCCTTGAGTGTCCGGAGATCACAACGGTTTTGGCCGTTTAAGCCGCGTGCCGGTGGCAATACCAGAGAACTGAACCTTCGCGCACGACCGGGACCATGTGATCGCGTTTGTCGCGGTGCCCACACTGGTTGCAAGCAAAGGTTTGGCCGAACGGGACCACATGCCGGTGCAGATGGCCTCGCGTCGTGAAATAGACGACCGCGACGATCAACAAAAAGCCGATCCACGGGGCATAAGCGAAGAATTGATTGAGCAGCTCATCCATGGCCTGGAGCTTCTACCCCCACCGTGCCTAACGCCTTCGAGCTGCGCCAGCAGCTAGCCGACAAACTCAAACGCGACGGCGCGCTGCGCGACGCAGCCGTTGAACGCGCCGTGCGCGCGGTTCCCCGGCATTTGTTCTCGCCGGATACGCCGCTCGAAAGCGCTTATGAAGACCGAGTGCTCCGCCTCAAAGATGAGGGCGGCGTGGTCTTGAGCACGATTTCGCAACCGGCGATGATCGTCGAGATGTTACAGCAACTTCGTATCGCACCAGGCCACCGCGTTCTGGAAATCGGCACGGGAAGCGGCTACACGACCGCATTGCTCGCGACCCTCACCGGCCCCACGGGCTGCGTTGTCTCCATCGATTTAGAATCGGATCTTGTAGAAGCCGCTCAGCAACGCTTTGAAGAGTTCGGGCTACTGCACGTGCATGCCAGCGCAGCGGACGGCGCGCTCGGCGAGGCAGCGTACGCGCCCTACGATCGTGTTCTGCTCACGGTCTGCGCAGCCGACATTGTGGCCGCGTGGTGGGAACAACTCGCGCGCGGCGGCCGCATTGTCTTACCGCTCTCCCTCCGCGGCGTACAAAAAAGCATCGCCTTTGCCGAATTGCACGGTGTGTTGGAGAGTGAGAGTATCGTCGATTGCGGGTTCTTGATGTTGCGCGGACCGTCGCTTCCGGACGAGCGCGTGGAGCGCGATCGCATCCGGGCAATCGCGCGGGCCGAAGTGCCGGTGCGCAGACTTGCTGCCGAAATTTCGGAACGCGACCTCTACGCGGGTTTGATGCTGTGGATCGCGCTGCAGGACGACCACTTCTGCCGCATCGACAAATCGGAAGAGCAATATCCGGCCGTCGGGCTCTGCATAGGCGACTCCCTGGCGCTCTTGGTCCTGCATCCGGTGCGCGGAATCGCTTCGTTCGGTTCTGAGCTGGGACTCGGCCGACGGCTTTCCGATTTAGTCGCGGCGTGGGATGCCGCCGGGCGTCCCGGAAAGCGCGGCATGCACGTTACCGCGGTGCGCTCTCGTGCAGAAACGAAGGTTCCGGAGGGTGCAAGCTTTGCCGTACGGCGTCCCGAGACAACGTTCTACGTGAGTTTGCGCTAGCGCTCTAGGTGTCTTAGCGCATGCGGCGGTAAATCGGATGTTCGCCGATCTGGCGGAACGCACGCTCGTGCGGCGTCGTTTTGAGCGATTCGTTCACGCCTAAGCACAAAAAGCCCAGGCGCGCGAGACTCTGTAAGAACAGATTGTGAACGCGGAACTGCAGCGCTTTGTTAAAGAGCGGCAGCACGCCGCGCGCAAAGATTGCGTGGAATTCATTGATTGAACCATCGTTCGCGAGACTGTGCTGTGCGAAGATGATGTTCTCGGAGAGTTCCGGCTTAAACGTGACCTGACTCTTACCAACCGTCGCGAATTGCGAAAGCGCTTTGAGCGCGCCGGTAGCCTTGTGCTCGGCCGCAATTTCACTTCCCGAGGAAACTTCAAACACGCCGGCCTTGGCCTTTGCAATCGCGGCCTCACTGCTGTCGGTCGCATAGATCATGCAGCGTTCAAGCAGGCCGTGCTCGGCAAGAATGCTCGCGACCGCATACACATCCTCGCCGGTTGAGCAACCCGGAAACCACAGCCGCACGAACGAGTACGTGCGCAAGAGCGGCACGACTTGTTCGCGGAACTGACGGAAATACTCCGGATCGCGAAAGAGCGTCGTTGCATTGGACGACATCGCAAGAATAAACTCTTGCATGGCGGCCTGACTGTGCAAGACGCGCTCTTGCAGACCGGAGATCGTTGCAACGTCTTCCGCGCGCATGCGCTCTGAGATACGCCGTTTTAGCGTATTTTGCGCATAGTCACGAAAATCGTGTCCGCTGTAGCGCACGATCGCCTCAAGCAGTAGCTGCAATTCCAAATCGGGGAGGGCGCTCTCGCGCCCACTCGACGGAACAGGTGCGCTGCTCTCGACTACTTGTTCAACCATACGCGCAGTAAACCAACCAGTTGATCCATGTCGACAGGCTTACTAATGTATTCCGATGCACCGGCTGCGATGCAGCTCTCGCGGTCACCCTTCATCGCCTTGGCTGTTAGAGCGATGATGGGCAGATCCTTGAATCGACTGTTCGCCCGGATGCGCCGGATCGTTTCATATCCGTCCATCTCCGGCATCATGATATCCATTAGCACGATGTCGATCGGTCGCGAGCGCATCAAGATATCGATGCCTTCCTGCCCGCTCTCCGCACTCTGGACGATCATCTTATGCCCTTCGAGTGCCGCGCCCAAGGCGAAGATGTTCCGTGAGTCGTCGTCCACGATCAACACCGTCCTGCCTTCGAGCGACACGCCGCTCATCGTTGCGACGTCGACGGGCGAACGTTTCGCCGCCGGCAGTTTGGCCTCGACCTGATGCAAGAAGAATTTCGTTTCGTCAAGCAGCCGTTCCGGAGACATAGCATCCTTGACGATAACGGCCTCGCTGAGTCTGCTCAGTTTGGCTTCTTCTTGGCGGGTGAGATCGCGCCCGGTATACACGATAACCGGAACGCGTACGTGTCCGGGCTGTTTGCGAATCAGATCGATCAGCTCATCGCCGGGCATATCTGGGAGCCCGAGATCTACGACGATGCAATCGAATTGCGCCGTGCCGAGCGCGGCGAGCGCATCGGCGCCGCTGCGAACTGCGGTAACCGAAACTTCACCGCTTCCGATTAAGCCGACCATGGCGTTGAGCTGCGTGAGATCGTCTTCGACAACCAACAGACTCTTGGTCTTCTTATCTGCAAAGCCGAGAAGGTTATCGAACGTTTCGGTCAGCGCTTCTTCGGTGACCGGTTTCTTCAAGTGCGCTATAGCACCCGAATCCAGGGCGCGCTGCCACTGTTCTTCGCCCGAGATCACGTGCACGGGAATTGCGTGCGTCGTGGGATCTTCTTTGAGTTGCTCGAGTAACGCCCAACCGTCCGTATCCGGCAGGCCGATATCCATCGTGACAGCATCCGGCAAGAATTGACGCGCGAGCGCCAAGCCTTCCGCGCCGGAAAGCGCAACGATACCTTTGAAGCCGCGATCCCGCGCGAGTCCTAAAAGGATGCGCGCGAAGATGACGTCGTCTTCTATGATAAGCAACACGCGGTCCGTGGCCTCGATCGTTTCGCGATCGTCGGTGACTTCCGAGTGCGGCCGTTCCGAGGCGGTGATCACAGGAACGAACTCGTCTACCGCCATCTTCGAAGCCGGGCGGATAACACGCTCGTGCATGCCGTCCGTCGATGCAGCGGTCCGTTGGATTGTTTGCGGGACGTTGCGTTGGATCGGATGGTAGAACGTAAATGTCGAACCTTCCCCTAGGAGCGATTCGACGCCGATTTCCCCACCGAGCAGGCCTGCGATTTCGCGACTGATGGCAAGGCCAAGTCCTGTACCGCCGAACTTCCGCGACGTTCCCATGTCTGCTTGTTGGAACGCTTCGAAGATGACATTGTACTTGTCTTGCGGGATGCCGATGCCGGTATCGGAGACCTGGAAGGCTACGATCGGCCCGTTGACGTTACGCAGATGGTGTTCGGTTAGCAAGTTAATGCGCAGGCTAACCGTGCCTTCGCTCGTGAACTTGAACGCGTTTGAAAGCAGATTCTTGAGAATCTGTTGCAAGCGCGTCGGGTCGGTGAGCAATGCGGCGGGAACCTTGGAATCGCGCTGGATAACGAAGCCGAGCCCTTTATCTTGCGCGATTTGGTTGAACGTGCGTTCCACGTCGTCTTCGATAACTTCGAACGGAATTTCCTGAAGGTCGATCGAGGTCGTGCCCGATTCAATCTTCGAGAGGTCAAGGATGTCGTTGATGAGCGTGAGCAAGTCGGCGCCCGCAGCGCGAATCGTCTGCGCGAATTCGACCTGCTTGCCGGTCATGTTGCCTTCGGCGTTATCCGCCAGCTGTTTGGAGAGAATCAGCAAGCTGTTGAGCGGCGTGCGCAGCTCGTGCGACATATTTGCAAGGAACTGCGATTTGTACTTGGACGTAACGGTAAGCTGTTCTGCCTTCTTCTCCAGCTCTTGGCGAGCTTCTTCGATTTCGCGCGTACGGCGCTCGACTTCTTCGTTGCGCTCCGAGAGCTGGCGGGCTTTCTCTTCCAGTTCGTCGTTGGTCTGTTGCAGCTCATTTTGCTGACTCTGCAGTTCGATCGTAAGTGATTGCGACTGTTTGAGGAGCTCTTCCGTCCGCATCGAGGCGGCGATCGTGTTGAGAATAACGCCGATCGATTCGGTCAATTGCTCTAAGAACAGTAAGTGGGTTTCGCTGAAGCGTTCCAGAGAAGCCAGCTCGATGACCGCTTTCACGTCATTCTCGAAGAGCACCGGGAGTACGATGAGCGACATCGGCTTCGCATCGCCGAGTCCGGAGTTCACCGAAATGTAGTCTGCGGGCACTTCCGTGAGACGAATGGGCTTCTTCTCGATGACGACTTGTCCGACCAAACCTTCGCCCATGCGAACGGTCTTCTGCGCGGTCTTGCGTTTGCTGATTGCATAGCTTGCAACCAGA
>JACRUB010000012.1 GCA_014305015.1 Vulcanimicrobiota bacterium
CGTAAGGTTGGGCGAGAATGCTGTTTCAAGTTCGATGAGCGAGCAGAGCGCGATGTCGACCATGAGCGGCACCCGGCGCCCATACCTGGCCGCAAAATACCCGAAGATGAGCGCACCAACCGGCCGCAACATAAGCGTGATCGTGATTGCGAACGCGACCTGCGGGATCGTATGGTGAAAGTCTTTGGAGAGCTGAATCAGGACAAAGGTAACGAGGAAGAAATCAAACGCATCCAAGGTCCAACCCGCGAAGCTCGCAATGAAGGTGCTTCGCTGCGCGTGCGTCAGTCCTCGAACCGCACTCCACGCTCCCATGACTTAGAAGGGCGTGGGCCGCGCCGCAGGCGTGGGCGAGGCCGAGCCGGAGCCTTGATCGGTAGGAACGGCGGAGGACTTGGCGTTACCCGTTGCCGCGGGAGATGCCGTTGCGGTGCGTTCGTCGCCGTAGAGAACAATTAGATACTTATGACCCTTCGGCAACGTCAACTTCGGCGGTGTAAAATCGAACGTCAGCTTCTGCTTCGAGAGCGACGATTTTGCCAGTGTGAAGAGCGGCCTCAACGTGTGCCTATTTTTTTTGTTGACGGTTTCTTCAAAGAGTTGAATAGCAAACCCGCGGTTCTCGATCTGATCTTTGGGCAGCGTGAAGACCGCCGATGCCGCTCCGTCAAGGGTGAAATCTTCAGATGGGACAAGCGCGATTCGCATCAGCGCGGTCGTCGGGAGCACATTCTTGCCGGTGATGATCATTTTTGGTGCATCTGCCGGGAGCGCCGTCATTGTTAAGGACAGCGATGGTCCGGCCGGCGCGGGGCTCGGACTCGGTACAGTGCTCGCACCGGGTGATCCGCTTGTTTTCGGCGCAGGCGAAGGCGTCGGAGAGGCCGTCGGTGTCGGCGACGGCGTTGCTGAGGGCGATATGCTCGCGTTCGATAGGCCTTTTGCGCCTCCCGACGGCGATGGTACCGGTGTTGGAAGATTGAAGTGCAGAACGCAACCGAATCCGCCGGAATCGGGACACGCAATGCCTTTGGCAAGATCGGCGATGAGAAATGCTTGTGTTTCGCCCGGCGCGCCGCTAGCAAGGCTGCTTGGCGCTACCGAGCCGGTTGCCGCCGGAGTCGCGCCAAAAGGACCGGCGCCCGGGGATTGAATCGTCCCGGGAATCTGCGGGCCCGAACCAAAGCTGCCTTGACAAGCCGCAGTCAACATCACAAAAGCGACCGCGGCCGCGTTGCGCACCCGTTTCATTTTTTCTCCTCAATCTTCGTGCGCAGTTCTTGCGCGAACTCGGCGACGCTGATCGACGGACGTTTTTCTTCGACGCCGCGCTCGTTCACGTTGACCGTGCCGTCCGCAAGCTCAGTCTTGCCGACGACCAATATGTATGGAAGCTTCTGCGTTTTCCAGTGGCGGATCTTATAGCCGAGTTTTTCGTTCGACTCATCGACTTCAACGCGGAACCCTTGATCGCGCAATGTCTTGCGAATCTGCATTGCATACTCGAGTTGGTGTTCCGAAATGGGGCAGATCATGGCTTGCACCGGCGCAATCCACGCTGGGAAATTCCCACCGAAGTGTTCGATGAGCACGCCAAAGAAGCGCTCCATCGAACCGGCGAGCGCGCGATGAATCATGACGGGCCGGTGATCTGCACTGTCGCTCCCGCGATATTCGAGTTTGAAGCGCTCAGGCAGCGTGAAGTCGACTTGCACGGTACCGAGTTGCCAAGTGCGGCCGATTGCATCGTGTAAATTGATATCGAGTTTGGGTCCGTAAAACGCTCCACCCTCTTCATCGATTTCATACGGGAGTCCGTACTTCTCCAGGGCGTTTTTTATAGCGGCCTCAGCGATAGCATCGTTCTCCGTGCGCAACTTCTCTTCTCGCCTGGATAGGAAATATTCGAATTTCTGGAAGCCGAAGGCGCTCATGAGGCGCATCGCTTCGCCAACGGTCGAATCAAACTCGCCCTGCAATTGTTCCGGCATGCAGAAAAGATGGGCGTCGTCTTGCGTGAAGCCGCGGACGCGCGTAAGACCGTGCAGTGTTCCACTGCGCTCGAAGCGGTAGACCGTACCGAATTCCGAATAACGAATCGGTAAATCGCGGTACGACCGCGCCTGGCTCTTGTAAATCAAAATATGTCCGGGGCAGTTCATCGGTTTGAGGCGAAAGCGTTGCTCCTCGACCTCGAGCGGGCCGAACATTCCGTGCGCGAAATTTTCCAAGTGCCCGGAAATTTCGTAGAGCTTCTCGCTTACGACGTGCGGTGTAATGACGGGCAGATACCCTCGTTCCGCCAGCCCTTCGCGAATAAATTGCTCGACAACCGCGCGCATCGCGGCGCCTTTGGGATGCCAGAAGATCAACCCGCCGCCGGCTTCTTCCTCGACGGAATACAGACCGAGGTCCGCGCCGAGCTTGCGGTGATCGCGTTTGGCAGCTTCCTCTAAGAACAGCAGATACGCATCGAGTTCGGCTTGCGTCGTCCACGCCGTGCCATAAATGCGTTGGAGCATCGGGTTGTGCTCGTCGCCGCGCCAATACGCACCCGCAACGCTCATGAGCTTGACCGCGCCGATTTCGCCCGTTGTATGCGCGTGGCCGCCGCGGCAGAGATCGGTGAATTCGCCGATCGTGTAGAGCGTAATCGGTTGACCCTCAGGAATTTCGCGGGCGAGTTCGATCTTATATTGGTTGTTCTGGAAGCGTTCGATTGCAGTTTCGCGCGTGACGGCTTGACCTGTCATCTCGTAGTCCGCTTTGATGATTTCGAGCATGCGCATTTCTAAGCGTTCGAGATCTTCTGGCGTAAACGGGTCACTGCGGTCAAAATCGTAGTAGAAGCCGTTGTCGATCGAGGGACCGATGGTGGGCTTGGCATCGGGAAAAATATCCTGAACGGCATAGGCAAGCACGTGCGCCGCCGTGTGGCGCAGTTCGGGCAGCGTGGCGCTTGATTTCGTCACAACGCGCTTCTTTTGTGGCCCCCGGCGCTCTTGCCCTGGTTCTGCAAACGAATCCTCATTTCGGGAATTATGGGGATCCTATGGAAACAACCGTAAATGCCTCCGCCGCTGGAACGGTCCAAATCGGCGGAGACCTGAGCGTCAATCGCCTAGGGTTCGGCGGGATGCGTCTGACTGGCCCTGGCGTTTGGGGCCCGGCCGCCGATCCCGAGAACGCGCTCGCAGTCTTACGTCGCGCCGTCGAACTAGGCGTGAACTTCATAGATACCGCTGAGGCATATGGCCCGAAGATCAATGAAGAGCAAATCGAGCAGGCGCTTTATCCGTACCGCAAGGGGCTGGTGATCGCCACCAAGGGCGGCACCACGCGTTCCGGCCCCGGCGAGTGGGGTCGCGATGGACGGCCCGAAAAATTACGCGAGAATCTCGAAGGCAGTCTGCGCCGTTTGCGCCTGGATTGCATCGATGTGTGGCAATTGCACGCGGTCGATCAAAATGTGCCGTATGCAGAACAAGTCGGCGCCGCAAAGCAATTCCAAGATGAAGGTAAAATTCGCCACATAGGCATTTCTAACGTTAATCTCGAGCAGTTGCGAATCGCGCAATCCGTAGCGAACATCGTCTCTGTGCAAAATCAATACAACGCGTCGAACCGCACTTCCGAAGACGTTCTTAAGGCGTGCGAACAGGACAAGATTGTCTTCATTCCGTGGTTTCCGGTCGCCGCCGGTGACATTCACGAGAACGATTCTATTGCGCAGATCGCCAAAGAGAAGAACGCGACACCCTATCAAATTGCACTCGCGTGGCTCCTGAAGCACTCGCCGGTGATGCTGCCGATTCCGGGAACCTCATCGATTGCGCATTTGGAAGAAAATATTGCGGCCGGTGCGATCCACTTAAGCGCCGAGAATTTAGCTACAATCGGGCGATAAGCAAAATTTAATATGCGCGCCTGTGCGTTGGTTTTAGCCTTGTTTCTCGCGGCCGCCGCCACTGCTCATGCACTCTCGACGCAATCGATCCAGTATGCCGACGTCGTCACGGACTGGAGCCCGTTCACGCTTACGGTCACCGACAGTTTCGATCCGCAGAGCTTGTCTTTGCCGCTGATGCGCATTGAGCAAGCGAAATCAAGAACGCAAGCGAGGCTTGAGGTTATACGCGTTCGTAAAGCGCCGTTCCCCGGCTTACGACACGGTGCGTTGATTGAATACGCTATTAGCGGCCCTCCAAGCGGCATGTTCCGCTATACGCTCAAAGGCAAGAATCTGCACATCCGAGAGATCGGGCCATTTGCCTCCGAAGAATTTGGCACTATCTACATTCCGCCCGCGCCGCCCCACCGCACGCAACTGTCACGGGGCGCACAGTTCGCAGACGTCTATGGCAGCTACGGCGAGCCCATGCGTATCTTCACGGTTGCCGGCGCCAAGCCGCTCCGTGGCTCCACTCGCGTGGTGCTCCTCTCCGGCGACGGCGCACGTATCACGCTGAACTCATCGCAGAATACCGTGTTCGGACTACCAAATCTTCTGCCCGTCGAAAATGACGCCAACGTCGTAAACCTTCGGAGGAGGTTTGTCCGCGGGCGGGCATGGGCGCTTGGTAAAGTTGGAATGTATTGCGGCGGCCAGCCCAATCCCAATGACAGCAACCAACCCAACCTTCAAGTCATCGACGACCGTTCAGTCCCGATCAAACAGCTGTTTCGAGTACGCGGACTGGTTGTGGATATTGCAGCCGGCTCCCCGGACTCATGGCAAGCGGAGGAAGCCTTCCACTTCTTTGCTGTCGACCCCGTTGTTATTGTTTATGCGCGCAAGTGGCCCGGCTGCGCGAGTTCTTTTTGGCTGCTTGCGGACACTTGGCAGGTGAACCGCTTCTTTAGCCCCGTTTCGGTGGATCAGGCACATCCGTATTGGACGGCTTCCATCCGCAGCGCATTGAAACTGGAACGCGTGCGTCCGGGCATGACGCATGAAATGGTCGCTTGGGCGCGTGGATATCCATTAGACTACGGCACGGTTGAATCGTTGAATGCGAAGCAGCGTTGGGATTACGATACGATGGCCAAATACGCGCAATGGGCGATTTTCAAGGGCGACCGGCTCGTCGAATATCATGGAACCGGTGGATGGCCGAAGTAAAAGGGCCTAAAGAAACACCATGTCGGGCTGCTTTTTCATCGCGACCACGTAATCCCGTGCCGTCGCGCGCTCGTCGACCGTTGTTGCCGTTCTCGCCAGCAGTTCGAGCTGCGGTACGGCGTGGTGATCGCCCCCTCGAAAGACCCGCAGCATGGCGGATTAGCGAACATCCTTATCCGTGTCGCGCAGGCCAATGTTTGCGGGTGGTCGGAATCAATGAAGATCTTTCTTTTCATGAGGGAGCCGGAGACGCCCCGACAGCGGTTATGCAAAAAAATTAAAGAAGAACTCGCGGGCTCCGTCGGTAACCTCGATCGCAGTGACGGATGCGGAATTCGTGAGGGCGTCGAAGACCTCGAGCCATGAACTCCGAGCTCCTGGTTTCCGCGGCGCCGTTCTTTCTTCCGATCACGCTTGCGGCTGCCGTGTACATATTTCTGTTTTGGCATCCACGCAGACGCGACGAGAGCCATCGGCGATACTTCGGCCCGTTGTTCCGCTCGGGAAACCCGTGGGTTGCAATTCAAGCCCTATTTGCCGGGCTCTGGATCGCCGGTGCCGTTGCTCTTGCCATCGCCTTCAGGCACCTTGGACGGCCCATTCTTGAGGGGCTCGCTTTAGCAACCGCCGCGCCTGCCGCATTTGGCCTTGCCGCCTTTTTTCTGGCCCTTTCCCTTTTGCGCCGCTCCCCAGATAGAACATCGAGCCCCGGGGTAGTGGGCGCGGTTTCGGGCGGCCGAGATCGCCCCCCGCCGGAAGCGATGCAGCATCTGATGCGCAAGGGAAGGATCCGGTTCTACGTCTTGCTCGGGATGGTAATTCTAGAGACAGCGCTCCTGCCGGTGTACGGAACCAGCGCGATGATCGGTGCCATCGGCGTCGCGGTCGTTGTGATGCTGACGTTGCACAAACTCTACGATTACTGATCGTCAATAATTTTAATAGGGAGCCCACCATTTTTGAACCAGTCATCGTCCGAGCGGCGCGCAGTAGGTTATTGCGGTAGCGAATCAGCGCTTAGGCACTCGGTAAACCGGCAATACCGCACAGACTTGCGCACCGCCGTTAGGATTTCTAAAGATCCGCAAGTCTTGGGTCAGCGCTGTCGCCAAATAGAGGCCGCGACCCTTCTCGCTCATGACGTCTTTCGGCAAGGTGGCCCGGAGCTGAAATCCCGGCCCATCGTCTGACACGCGCAGCGCGGGTGTGTCACCGCCCCACTCGAGACGCACCTCGACATTGCCTTCGCCGTGATGCAGCACGTTGCCGACGAGTTCGCCGAAGACTAATTCCGCGGCATGGAAATCGGAATCTGGGCGACCGTATCGGTGCAAATGTGACATATAGTCGTGTCGCGCCTCATGCACGGCTTTGGCGTCGTTAGCGGCGAATATCCACGCGCGGTCCTCGATTTCTTCTTCCATCTCTCGCAAACGTACCCTCATAGCGGCGCCGCAAACAACGTTTCCTGACTTCGGTTGCGCGACGCCGTGAGGTCTAGAGAAAGCGGGCGGCGACGATGGCGATGTCGTCCACGACACGACCCAGGCCGAATGCCTGCGCCTCGTCGATCACCACCTCGATGAGTTCTTTCAAATCGCGCTTGGAGTTCGTCTTGACTACTTCGATGAAGCGGTCCATTCCGAACATCTCGCCTTCCGGGTTGCGCGCTTCGGTCACACCATCGGTCGTTGCGACGAACAGCGTGCCTGCGCTCACAACGATCACGTCTTGCGTGAAGAGGTGATGCTGGTCGTCGAAGACGCCAATCAACGGGGCGGTCGGAGCGAGCACTTCCACTTTGCCGTCCGGTTGGATGACGATGACCGGTTCATGACCCGCGTTCGCGAACGTGAGGACTTTGCGTTTCGGATCTACGAGACCGAAAAAAACCGTCGCGAACGACTCGTTCTGTTCGAAGTTGTTGTTCTCCAGATACAACCGATCCAGCGAACGCAGCGCGCGCTCCGGTGCAAGCCCATGGCTGGAGAGCGTACGTAGTCCGTACTTGATGATGGCCGCGTGTACAGCGGCACGAGCACCTTTTCCGGAGATGTCTGCGATCGAAAAGGCGACCGAGTTGTTGTCGAAATGGTAGACGTCCACAATGTCGCCGCCGATAAATTCTTCTGCGAGTCGATATGCGACCGCGTAAGAGATGCCGGGAATCCGCGCGTCCGTCGCTGCGAAGAGATGCTCGATCAGGACTTCTGCGGCGTTTTCGCGCGTTGGATGCGCGTCGGTGCTGATTTCGACAGACGCCGCGCCTTCAGACTTTCCGGAATGGCCCGCCCTGCGCGGGGAGGTCTCCATGCCCGTTCCGATACTGCTTTGCTCTTGCAAATGACAACCTTTCGGTGGATGCGGGGTTGATCGTCCAACGAATCCTGAGTTTTCTTTCGACATGCCACCCAACGCAACCCTGAACCATATGTTCAATCAGCGGCCCGTGGCAACTCTGCGGCAAACATACGCCCCTTGTTTCGTTCGGGCCGCTGGGCCGTATGCTTCGATGAACTCGACTGCATCCTCGGCTATCGACGCTTCAAGTAGATCGTGTGATCTCCGGGACAGGCGACCGCGATTCTTGCGACCAGTATTGGATATCCAGCCCGTGCAAGTGATACCGCGCTGAGCAGTGTTCTACAGGGTCGATACGCAGCAATGAAAGCCGCCATGGTGCTGCGTTGCTCACGCCCAATTTTGTAAGTGTCAATGTGTCCGGGCAGCAAACGCAACATCGAGTTGACGACGATTTCTACAACGCGCTCGGGAAAGCAGAAGCCCCGGCTTTCGCCGAGGCTTTCGCCCTTCAGGAGGTAGCAATCCGTCCCGAATAATTGGTGGGCGATGATGGTCTCGAACCAACGACCCCTTGCGTGTCATGC
>JACRUB010000132.1 GCA_014305015.1 Vulcanimicrobiota bacterium
CTGCAAGGCCGTCTCGATTCCGGTCGAGACCGGCGGCGGCATTCGCAACAGTGAAATCGCGCAACGCCGCCTGGACGCGGGTGCCGCATCCATCATTCTCGGCACGGTCTTAGTTGAAGACGAACGTGCTGCGCGCAACATCATCGGAAAGCTCGGCGAGAAGGTCATTGCCGGCATCGACTCGCGCGGCACGATGGTCGCCGTCCGCGGTTGGCAAGAGAAGACCGTCGTCAATCGTGATGCTCTGATAAAGCGTGTTGCCATGTGGGGCGTAACGCGCGTTATTTCTACCGAAATCGGCCGCGACGGTACCGGCAGCGGTTTCGACATCGAAGCACTCAAGGTCGTTGCACAGCTTGCAGATATCAAAGTTACCGCGAGCGGCGGCGCCCATACGGTTCACGATATTGTCGCGCTCAAGGCCGCAATGCCGCAGAACGTTGACTCGTGTATCGTGGGTAGCGCGCTCTACAAAGAAACGATGGATCTCGCCGAGGCGATCAAAGCCGTCGCTTGAAGGGCAGTTCCATTTCGTTCGTCGGGATGAAGCCCATCTTCTGATAGATCGGGCGTCCGAAGGGTGATGCGTGCAACAGAATGCGTCCGACACCGATCTCCTTGAGGAAGTCGACGCATTGGGTCGTCAGCACAGTCGCGATGCCGCGCTTTTGCATGTGGGGTTTGACGCTTACGCCGAAGATGTAGCCGTTGCGCACTCCACTGATTTCAAATGGATATCCATCGCGCACGAGCGCACCCGCGCACCCAACAATCCCACCCGAATCTTCTACGACGAAGTAGCGGTATTCGCCGCTCGGAATGCGTCCCGTTCCGTAGCGAACGAAGCGCTCGCGCCAATCGGCCACAAAGTCCGACTCCCGGTATTTTCCAACGGCTTCGAACATCTCCAACCACAACTGGGCACAGGCGGGTAAGTCGGCGGCCGTGGCAATCCGGTAGGTAAGTTTTGTCTCGATTGTTTCCATCTCCACTTGTTGTAACAAATGGAGACAATAGGGACTCTCTTAGGCGTACGTGCGCGGGATTTCCGCCGGCAGACGGGTGACGATCTCATAGTTGATCGTCTGCGCCCAGGTAGCCCAATCGTCCGCCGTGACGCTCGCGTCGCCGTCTTTGCCGATGAGCGTCACCCGGTCTAGGGTCGCCGCTTCGGGTTCGTTCGTGAGATCGATCATGGTCATATTCATGCAGACACGCCCAACGATTGGGCACCGCGTGCCGCGCACTAAAAATGCGCCGTTGTTCGAGAATAATCGCGGAATGCCGTCGGCATAGCCGAGCGGTAAAATGCCGATGCGCATCGCTTGCGGAGCGTGAAACGTGGTGCCGTAACCGATTGCATCACCGGATGCAAGGTGTCGTACTGCTACGAGCGCCGTCTCGTAACGCAAAGCCGGTTCGAGGACGAGCGCAGTTTGCATTGCTTGCTGCGTACCGGGCGAGGGCCACAACCCGTAGAGCGCAATTCCCGAGCGCACCATGTCTAGTCGCGTCTGCGGCCAGAGCATCGCGGCTGCTGAAGCGGCGATATGCAGGACCGGCTTGGTGTTTTGATTTTGCAATTGTTCTTGGACGGGTGCGAGAGCCGCTTCAAACGTTGCGAGCTGTGCAAGCGTGAAGGGGGAGTCCATTTCTTCGGCCGCTGAGAGATGCGAGAAAACACCCTCAATCTTCAGTTCGCCCATACGCAAATAATCTTCGATCGCATCGGCCGCTTCTTGCGGCGCGAGACCCAAGCGGTTGAGTCCGGTGTTGATCTTTACGTGGACGGGAAATGCGGTGTTGCGGCGGCGTGCCGTGCTTGCAACGCGCAACGCGTACATGCCCGTATCCCAAAGTGCAATCGCGGCTTTGGTTGCGAGCGCTTCGTCGAGAGAATCGGGCTTGACCGGACCCATGATCAAGAGCGGTTTTGTAATGCCGCCCTTGCGCAGCGCGACGGCTTCCTCGAGATTGTAAACGCACAGCATCGCCGCAAACGGCTCGATGGCTAAACTCGTTTCGAGCAAGCCGTGTCCGTATGCGTTGGATTTGACCGCAAATGCAATGCGCGCGGGCGCTACCAAATCGCGAAGACGCTGCGCGTTGGTGCGCAACGCTTCAAGCGAGACCGTGATGCTTGCGTACAATGAGTGGCCTGTAACTAAGTTCGCATCGCGCGCGACACGTAGAGCGAAACCGGAAGTCCAAAGAAGATGCAGTGCGCAATCAGCGCGGTGAGCGCGCTTTGCACGGTTGGCGAGGGAAACGATTTGGCAACCATTAGCACGATATCCATGATGATCATGACAATGACGCCGTACACGAGTCCGCTGATGTACGGATGATTTGAGATGCCCGGGCGCGTATGCGCGACGTACGAGAATGCGATCCCCCATGCGATGCTCGTGCACAAGTGCATGAACAGCCCAAGCCACGCGCTATTTGGATTGGTAAATGCGTTTGGGCCGATTGCGGTGGAAGCGACGAATTGCCAAAGGCCTAAGATGGAGCCGTGCGCCGGCAGGATTTGCGCTACATACAGAAATGCGTCGATAAGGATGCCGCCGATGATTCCGGCGATTATACCCCGCGCGATAATCGCGCGCCAGTCGAGCGTTTTCACAATGGCCATGGCCGCGCCATTTCGACTACGGCTCGGGCTTGCCTACATGGGTGGCGTGGCCTTTGGTATGGGTGGCATGGGTTTGGAAGTCACCACGCCTTGCGGCATGCGAAAGACCGGCTCCGTTACGCGCGACGGTATGACAAAAGGCGTCGGCGAAGGCGTTGGAACCGGGGTCGGCGTGGCGGTTGGCCGCGGCGTCGGCGTCGACGTTTCCAAAAATGCTAATGGAAACGGAAGCATCACGGCTTGACGTGCGCCGAGCGGTCCGATGAAGTATGCCGTCGCCGAGCATGAGTGTCCGGCAAGACGGTTCGGGACTCTGAGATCGACGAAATACATGGTCGTTCCGCGCGGATGGATGAACTGCACGCGCTCGTAGTTGCAGAGCTGTAAGTAGGCTGTTCCGCTGGGCGGAGCGTCGAGCACAAAATGCAGTGGATCGCCGGGGTAGTACGTGCGCTGGTTGCTCGGAACATAAAAATTGAGCGACTGAATAAAATTTGGCGGCGCATTCGGATCCGGCGTCGCATACGCGATCGGTGGCGGAGAGAAGGTCGCGGTTGCGACTGGCGGCGCGTCGGTCGCAACGATGCGGGGCACTTGCGTGAGCTTCATATTTGCGCGTGTATCGGTGATGAAAACGATGCGGTCGGTCGAGTCGTAGGAAACTTTTGCGCCGAGGGACTCCGAAATGTACCGGACTGGAACGAAAAGATGATCGGCCACCACGATGCTGTTGTGCGTGCCGACCTTGATGAAGACGCGATCGCCTCCGCGCTGCGCATGCACTTCATGCAGAGCTGCGTCGTATTTCACGTCTGCGTGCAGGGCGCTGAAGATCGCGCGGAACGGCAGAAGCACGCGTCCGTCGCGCATGATCGCGGGTGCGGCCAGCGGGTTTTCGTTGAGCGTCACTTGCACGGGCGGGGCGCCAAGCGTAGCCGTGCCCACTGCGATAAGAATAACTACCGTTAGAAAAGCTCGTCCCATGCTCGCAACCATAGCGTAGTAACGGCGGCAAATGCGTTTTTGTCCTGCTCGAAAGGCCCTTGGTTGCCTGATTTTAGGGCTATTCTAATGGCTTGCTAAGGTCTTCCTCAGGATGGGGTTCTATCATCGGTCTATGATGCGCAGAGAGCGTTCTTTTCGAGCGGACGATACTGTCATTTGGGTTAGCAGTACGCTGCTTTCGGTTGTCCTGGGCTCAGGCGCCGCTTATACGGCGTCCATAGCTATTGCGGGGGCCACCGGCGCCGGCGGTGCTTTTAAGGAAGTGCTCGCGCTTATTGCTGCAGGCATTGCGCTCATTGTCCTCGCGCTGCACGGGCGGTTGGTGAAGTTCTTCCTGTTTTCTTTAGCCGCCGTCTTTTTTATCGCGCTGGCCATCGCCACGCATGGGTTTACGACGCTCTAGCTAAACCTTCGCGCTATGAAAATTTTGGCTGCTCTCACCTGGGGCGCGCTTTTACTCGCGTCGACTTTTGCATTGGCATACGCGTTGCCGGGCGACCGGTTCTCCGACGCGAAGGCAGCGGCCCGGGCTAAAGGGTTTGCGATCCGCTGCCCGATTTCAGAAATGAGCGGCGCTCCGTTTTGCACCGCCACGGGTAAGGTTGCCGGGCGCAAGTTCTTTTACAATTTTAGCGATGACGCCGGGCATGTCAACTATGAGGAGTCGCTGACCTACGATGCGCCTGGTTTTTCATTCTTGTCACAGCCGGATCCACGGATCCGCGTCCTGCTTTCCGCCGTTTTCAGCGATGCTGTTGCCCAAGACTTCGCGTCAGCAAAGCTAGCGGCCAAGGTTCCCGTCTACCAGAGCAAGGCGCACGCCGCGTTCCTTCGCGGGAAACGCTTCGGCTACGCGACCGGCGGAAACGGCGCGAACGGTGTGACGTTGTTCCGCGCAAGCGATCTCGCGCAGGAGATTGCCACTGCCAGGAAGTGTGCGACCATGGAGTGCGGCGACTAAGCGGCTACATAGTCCTCCGTTTGTGCTTCATTTGAGAAATCGATCGGTGTGAGAACTGTGGCGGCGACGATGGTGGCAAGAATCATGAATGCTGCCGCCACCCAAAATGCAAAATGATAACCGGCACTGAGCGCGGCGACGGTTTTAGCGCCTGCGGCAAGTGCTCCGTGTGTGCGGGCGGCAGCGGATGTTGCCAAAATTGCTAGGCCGAACGCGCCGCCGACCTGGGCGCTGGTTTGAATGACGCCCGAAATCAATCCGGAGTTCTGCGGCGTCGCATCGGACATACCAAACATCATGAGCGGCGGGAACGAGACGCCCATACCGATGCCCATCAGCAACATCGGTGGCATGAGCCGGGTGACGTAGGCTGCATCAAGAGGCGTGATTGCGAAGATCAAAAGCCCTGCCGCTGCCAGCGCGCACCCGGTGACAACCACGGGCAATGCGCCGAAGCGGGCACAGAGTTGCGCCGACCAACCCAGCGAAAAAGCGCCGATCGAAAGGGTAATCGGCAAGAACGCAAGGCCGGTGGCGACCGGCCCGTAGCCCATTGCGCGGCGCAGATAGAGCGAATCGAGAAAGAAGAATCCGAAGAGCCCAGCGACGATGAGCACTTCGAGGACGTTGCTGCCGCTCACATTTCGCGACTTAAAGACGGAGAGATCGACGAGCGGCTTGCTCGCCGTCAGCTGGCGGGCGATGAACGCAATGAACAGCACAACGGCGGTCGCGCCGAACACTAGCGTGTGCATTGAGGTGAGTCCGAAGTTCGGAACTTCGACCACCGTGTAGACCGCAAGCATAAGACACGCGGTAATGAGCACCGCACCCAGCAAATCGGCCCCATCTTGTAAGCCTATGCCTTTTTTGGTATCCAAGTATTTGCGCGCCACGAAGAACGTTGCGATGCCGATCGGCACATTGATGAGAAAGACCCAGTGCCAATTCAAAAATTGCGTTATCGTGCCGCCGATCAGCAGGCCGACCGAGCCGCCCGCGGATGCGGTGAAACTAAAGATTCCCATCGCCCGTGCGCGCTCCGCGGGTTGCGTGAACATAGTCACGATCATGGCCAGAATAACCGACGACGCCAGCGCGCCGCCGATCCCTTGCAGGAAGCGCGCCGCGATCAGCACCGGCTGGCTCCACGCAACACCGCAGAGAATCGACGCAACGGTGAATGCAACCAGGCCAACTATGAAGACGCGTTTTGCGCCGATCAAATCGCCGAGTCGCCCAGCAAGCAGCAGCAACCCGCCGAACGCAATCATATAGGCGTTGACGACCCACGCCAGATTCGCTTGCGAAAAGCCGAGGTCGCTCTGAATTGATGGGAGCGCAACGTTGACGACCGTGCCATCGAGCACGATCATCAACATTCCGGTACAGAGCACGATGAGCGAGATCCATCGTGCGTCGCGCGGTTTAGACACCCACTGTTCCTTTTAAGAAGCCTTCGAGGTTCTTGGTAAGCATTTCACGCGTGCCATGTTCGCGGTCTTTGGGTTGATCGAGACCGTCGAGAAATGCGCCCTGTTCCGTATAGGTAAGACGCGTTCCGTTGCCCTCGGGATGCAGTTCCGTTGTTGCGACGGAGACGGAGATGAGCGCGTCGTCCATCCACATGTTGTAGGTGGCGACGATGCGGTTATTGGTGATGATGTCTTGGTAGAGGGCTTCATATTTGTAGACGGGGCCACCCATGCCGCCGCTGGTCGTCTCGCGTCCACCGACGCGGAAATCGAGTTTGAGGTTGGAATTCGCGCCGTCATCGTCGGCGCCGAACCACTGGCCCTTCGCCTCGGCGGTGGCAAACGCCGCAAAAACTTTGCCCGGCGGTGCGTCGTAGGTGTGCTCGATGGTGAAGGTCGCGTAGTTGACTGATCTCATTCGGTCCTCCGTAAGTAAGCATCAAGGGCGGAGAGTCTTTTCTCCCAGGTCGTCCGGCGCTCGCCTATCCAGTCTTCTGCGGTGCGCATGGCGATGGGTTCGATGTGGCAGGTCCGAACGCGGCCGATCTTCTCGGTGCGCACGAGGCCGCTGCCCTCAAGGACGCCTAGGTGCTGGACAACCGCCGGCAGCGACATTGAAAACGGGGCTGCAAGCTGGCTGACGGTGGCGGGGCCCTTCGTGAGACGCTCCAACATGAGGCGCCGCGTCGGATCGGCGAGGGCCTGGAACATGAGGTCTAGCGAAGGGCCCGGGCTAAGCATACTTAAGTAACCACTTAAGTATCATATTGCGAGACGGAAGTCAACGGCATGCGCGTAAAGCCGCTTGCACTCCCCAGCGGAGTCTGCTAACATCTCTGAGCTGGCACTCTTAGCAATGGAGTGCCAAACCCACCCTTGAGTCAGTTCGGGCTTACGCCCTGAGTCTTCTCGAAGGGTTTTCAATCAAAAATTTCTGGAGGTCTTTTTTCGTGAATTTGAAGCCATTGGGCGATCGCGTGGTCGTCGAGCATGTCGAGTCGGAAGGCAAGAGCGCGGGCGGCGTATTTATTCCGGATACCGCCAAAGAGAAGCCCCAAGAGGGCATCGTTCGTGCTGTCGGCACCGGCCGCACACTGGACAACGGAACCAAACTTCCGATGGACGTCAAATCTGGCGACCGCATCATCTACTCGAAGTACTCGGGTAGCGAAGTCAAAGTCGAAGGTAAAGAGTACCTCATCATTTCCGAAAAAGATGTCCTTGCGATCATGGACAAAGTTCCGGCCGGCGTTTAAGGAGTATTTGAAAGTATATTATGGCAGCTAAAGAGTTAGTATTTGACGAACAAGCGCGACGCGCACTCGAGCGTGGAGCAAACATCCTTGCCGACGCCGTGAAGGTAACGCTTGGACCCAAAGGACGTAACGTCGTCCTCGATAAGAAATTCGGTTCGCCGACCATCACCAACGACGGCGTGACCATCGCAAAAGAAATCGAACTGCCCAACACCTTCGAGAACATGGGCGCACAGCTCGTCAAAGAAGTTGCGAGCAAAACCAACGACATCGCCGGCGACGGCACGACCACCGCAACGGTTCTCGCGCAAGCGATTATCCGCGAAGGTCTGCGCAACGTCACCGCCGGTTCGAACCCGCTTTTGATCAAGCGCGGCATCGAGAAAGCCGTTGAACTCGCCGTTGAATCGATGGGCAGCTTCAAGCAGACCGTCGACACCAAAGAGAAGATCGCCCAAGTTGCTTCGATCTCGGCCAACGACAAAGAAATCGGCGATCTGATTTCAATTGCGATGGAGAAGGTCGGCAAAGACGGCGTTATCACGGTTGAAGAATCCAAGACCATGAAGACCGAAGTCGAAACCAAAGAAGGCATGCAGTTCGACAAGGGCTACATCT
>JACRUB010000142.1 GCA_014305015.1 Vulcanimicrobiota bacterium
GGACGGCCACTACCGCGAAACCGAGGTAGTGAATTTTCTAAAGCTGCACAATGTCAAAATTGTATATCCCGACCAGTTCTTGAAAGTGCTCCCGAAAAGACGGCGCAGGGAAGGCGACGACGAGGAAGACGAGCCGGAGGAAGATGCATCGTAGCGCTCCTCTCTCAGCCGTAAAAGCCTTACAGGTGAGGATTTCCCCTTGCGCTACGGTCCGGATGAAGGGATGAAGGGCGTTCATACGTCACGCCCCAAGGCGCGGTAGAGCGTGCTCACGCCGCAGCGCATCGAACGCGCCACATCTGAAATAGATTCGCCGGCTGCGATCAGCCGGCGAGCTTGCGTTAACGCGGTCGGAGTCAGAGCTGCGCGTCGCCCAACGTTTGCCCCGCGTTTTTTGGCGGCCCGCATGCCGGCGCGCACGCGTTCGCTAATCATCGCCCGTTCATATTCAGCGAGTGCGCCGAAAATTGAAAAAATGAGCTTTCCGCCGGCTGACGTTGTATCGATCGATTCCGTGAGCGAGCGCAGACCGACGTCGCGATCGCGCAGCCCCTCGACGATCGAGAGCAGGTGGGCAAGACTGCGGCCGAGCCGATCGAGCCGCCAGACTACGAGAACATCACCGGGACGCAACGCGGCTAAACAGGTGTCCAGACCCGGGCGTGATCGAGCAGCGCCCGATGCTTCATCGCGAAATATTTTTGTGCAGCCGGCACCCTTTAGCGCGTCGAGCTGTAGCCCGAGCTTTTGATCGTCCGTCGAGACACGGGCGTATCCGATACGGCGTTTTGATTTCGAGAAGGCCTTTTGAGACACGCAATCCCGCTTCCGTGCGTTGCGCTGTGCGCCTCCCGTAAGGTACACCTTTCGAGAAATCTAATCGCCCGCCAGTTCGCCGGCTTCTTCGAGTTTTAAAAGGCGTGCAATCGCATGATCGTAGATCTCGCCCACGGTGATCGTGTCAACGCCGCGGCCGGTCTCTTTGGCCAGCCGTTCCATTTCGTCTTTGCACAAGCCGTAGAGATTTGCTTCTCGGCAGGCGGATGGGCTCGGCGTCGTCGCTTTGCCATGGCAGGGAAGTTTTGTTTCGCGTTTTTCACGCAAATATTTTAGCACTAAAACCGGGGTGTAAGCACCGGCTGCTCGCCCGATTTTACGGGTAGTAAGCTTGTTAACCTGAAATAGTGGAGAGTGGAAGGACATTACCAGGACTCGTGGCAATCACGTCCATCTAGGCGGCGAGCCGTCTTTGCATCTTTGGTTGACCGGGTACGAACCAGAAAGTCATTAAATGCGATTTAATTCGATAAGAAATTTATTTTCTATTGTCGCTGTGCTCGCTTTGGCTGCATGTGGCGGTGGCGCATCCAGTGTCGTCCCGACATCAATTCCCGTCGGACAAACGGGAAACTTCACGCCTACGGGGGCTGTGCCGCCATGTCCGCAATCCGTTGTTGGGCGCATTGTGCAATTTCATCTGCGTACCGTTATTGACGCAGGTGGAAGGAAGCACTTAGAGACTTGTTGTGACAACGGCGATGGAACCGGGACTTGCACCACCACCGGCGGACCACCGTCCCCACCGACGCCACAGCCTTGCGAAGTGATCACGTCTAGCGGTCGGCACACGGAATGTTCAAGCGTTGGCGGTGGGGGCGGAGGCGGAGGCGGAGCCGGAGTGAAGACCACAATTGCAACGTCGAAGGGGACCGCGCGGCTCACAAAGTGTACGAGCGCGGGGGACGCTGAGAAACAGGCCTTGGCACAAAGCTACCGTCTCTCCGCCGCGGCCGGCGGCAACGAATACGGGTCAAATACCTACCAAGATGCATACGGAAATTATTACATTGTGGACCCTTATACGCAGAATTCGCATGACCAAATCGATTTCGGTGGGACCGACTCTCAAATCAATGGTCTCACGCTTGTGGGCCTTGTTCACGACCATTTTGGTTATGAAGACCGCTCAACAAATCCACCAACGTTTACAGACTACGATGTTTCGAATTGGTCGGCAAATAGTCCCGATGACACGACTCACACCCATTTTTCTGTAGGAGATGAGAACGTTTCTGAATACTATGGCGTTCCCATATTGGTCATCTTAGGGAATGTAAACGAGTCTTTCACGTGGACACCTCCGGCAAAGGATGCAAACGGCGCCTTCGACCTCACTGCGCCGGACCAGTCATTAGGTAAGGTCGATCAAAACTTCACATGCTAAAGGAGCGAAATAATTACATGAAACTAAACTTCACGCTCTCCGCAGTGATACTCGCGGTCAGCACGACTTTGGCATTTGTGGTGCTTGGTGATCTAGCGATTGCGAACCAGATATTCACGCCCGACCCCGCTACTCCGTTGCATAACTACGACTATGCCGTCGGACAGCAAGTGCAAAGATTCAACGGCTTGTTCGCGAAGCGTCTAATAGAACAAGTCTCGGATTCGCGCATTCGCAGCTGCTTGCGAGGTGCTGGCAACGCAAATATTGTCTTGAAGTCCTTCGACTCCGGCTCGGTACAGGTGGAATCATCCTCACTCGGTTGCGTGAGTGCGACTAGTGAAAGAAATGCGCAGGCCATTGGACCTGCGACAGGGACTGTGAACCTTTCGGCGGCGCGCCTATTAGGATTGGCTCTGGCGAACGACAAGTTCAACGAAGATCTGAGCTTTGCCAAAAATGATCGCGATTTGGCACACTATGATGTTGAGTTCTACGATTATAAAGATGGCAATCTTCACGTCCTCTTCACGGTGCAACGTCAATGGGCTCAGCCGACAATTGCCGGGTGTCCCAGTACAGGTCCGATTGACACGACGTATATCATCGATTCGGCTACGTCTACGGCGAGAATCGGCCGCATGGCGTGTTAGCAAGGCGACCGTTTAGACGTTCCAACGTCCTCGGATAATAGATTCGTCGCCCACACCCGGTATGCGGAAGCCGCATACGCGACGAGGGGAAGGCTCGCTATTTACGGCGAGCCTTCTCCATTTCGGTTTGCGTGATGCGTTGATGTCGTTCAGTGAGCCGGCGGGATTATTTCCGGAAACGCGGGAGTTTTTGTGTCGCCGGACCGTGATATCGGCGTAGGTTGGGGGTCCGTGCAAGTTTGCGATTCGATTGTGAGTCGTGCCAGTAGCGAGAACGACTAGCGAGGGGAATTGCACCGTCGAGCTGCTTGCAAAATCGGCGCCGCGGCGTTTCGCTCTAGTGCGGATGCCGCTGTCTGATGATCGAGAACCACGCGTGCGAAGAGTGCGAACGGCGAATCTATAAACCCAGGCGCCGAGAGATTGTTCGCAATGATTGTCGGCCCACCGGGTATTTGCGCCGCTGGCGCAGACAGTGGAGGGAGCCCGGCTGGAACAACCAATTCTTTGCCGGCCGCGCCTCGTAACAGGTCAGGTCTGTTTTGCAGGTCTTCCATATCATAGGTGTCGAGCATTCCGTTGAGCGCATCAAACGAAGCGTTCTGCTCGTGCACGACGGCAGCCAGATTCTGTTTGATTTTTTCAAGTTCGCTCCCGTGTGCGGCCGCAAGACCGCCAAGCAGATTTTCGATTACTTCTACATTGTGCGTTCCTTTTGTTATCAGTTCACGCAACTGGCTCTTGTCGAGCAAGAATCGCGAACTGCCATCCTTTAGGTCGGCAGCCATTCTGCGCATCGGTAAGCCGCTTGCATCGATCACGCGATCATTTAGAAGAATGCCTTGGATGGAGTGACCGATTTCTGCATTCAGAGCGCTGCAGAGGGCTGAAGTCTCGACGTGTCCGATTTCCGGTACGGGCGCTGCTGGCGTTGGTGTGGTAGCAGCGATTGACAACCCAAGGAGAAGTGAGAAATGCGTCATAAATTACACCCGTAAAAGAAACTCGTCATCCTGACGTTTTCTCCGCGCTGCAATAGTTCCTTGCAGACTTCAAAGCTGTCGTGTTTCGAGCCTGCGTTGCAGCGGGCGTAGGTCGGCGGTTCGCACGAAGTTTGCCATCGGGCCGGAACTTTGGTAGACCGGACCCCAAAAAACCAAAGTGATGTCCTCGTCGCGATTGATGACACAGCCGATAAATTCTTTGCCCGTTTTTGGCTGGGTGTATCGCACCAAAGAGCCGCGTTCGAAGATGCGCCACGCAAGCGGGATTTTTGCAAAGGCGTTGGGATCGGCGGCTGCGGAAATGATTGCCGGCACGTCTTGGATTTCGTCCCACCCTTGCAGCTCGTATTTGCCGCTGAGACGGCCTTTAAGCAAATTGGGCAACCAGAACTTGCCTTTCCAGTGCAGTCGCGCTTTTGCGAACCGTTCCTGTGCCAGCGCGTACACTTAGAACTCGATAGCCTCGGGATGAATTGTACGATAGGTTTGCGCGATGCTAAACACCTAGTGGCGCACGACATCTTCGAGCTGTGCTCTAACGGCATCACCGCCGAGATCCTCATGCAGATCGACCAAGCGGACCTCTGCACCGTGCGCATGGAGATCGATGATCAAATTGAACGGGATGCGTTCCAGCGTTCTTAAATCATAAACGTTCTGCGGTGTCTCGAAAAGGGTCCTTTTTAGGATGATTTATGGAATCAAGCGCGAAGCGGCTCTCCATGTCCCGAAAGTCTGTCCCGAAACAAAGACAAATAAACGTGGCGCCGGCAACAGCGACTATCAACGAGCGACGGGCACCTCGATGTATCGGGTATGCCCGTGTCTCGACAGATGCGCAAACGACAGCGCTTCAAAGGGATGCATTGAATGCCGCCGGATGCCATCGCCTTTTTGAGGAGAAGGAAAGCGGAGTCCGACGGTCGCGGCCCCAACTCGATAGAGCGCTTGAATATCTCGATCGAGGCGACACACTCGTCGTATGGAAGCTCGACCGGCTCGGACGTTCTTTACGCGATCTACTTGACGCGGCAGAGGTTTTGCGGGAGCGCGGCATCGCACTGCGGTCGCTAACCGAGCACATTGACACATCGACGGCAGCCGGAAAGATGCTCTACGCAATTCTAGGCGCCGTCGCGCAATTCGAGCGGGACGTGCTCCGCGAGCGGACTGTCGCTGGAATTCGGGCCGCCAAAGCGCGTGGCGAACGTATTGGCCGACCGCCGGCGCTTACGCCCTCGCAAATCCGAGAAGCAAAAGCGATGATGGCGCGCGGCGACAGCCCGTCGCATGTAGCTCGTATTTTGCGGATCGGTCGATCGACGCTTTATCGAGCGCTGTCAGCATGATCAGCCAAGTGGCGGCTGGTGACACGAATGTTGGGTTTACCCCAAGCAGGCAGACGGAAGTTTTGACATCCATTCTCCGGAGCAGCCATTAGGGAAAGTCGATCCAGGTTTCAGATGCTAAAGGAGCGCAAAAAGTACATGAGATTCTATGTCACATTCTCCGCCGCCGTGCTCGCAGTCAGCGCGATAATGGTATTTCCCGATGGAGCGATTGCGCAACAGCGGATATTCACTCCAGAGCCCGCTACGCCGTTGTACAGCTACGACTACGCTCGAGGACAGGATGTGCAAAAATTAAACGGCCTGTTCGCGAAACGGATCATCGAACAAACCTCTGATCCGGGAATTCGCAGCTGCTTGCGAGGAGCTGGCAAAGCAAACGTTGCGGTGCATTCATTCGATTCCGGCTCCGTGCAAATGGGATCAACCTCACTCGGTTGCTTGGCTCCCGGCGTTAAGGGATCGCAAGCGATTGGATCGGCGACTGCCACCGTAAATATTTCGGCTGCGCGCCTATTGGCTTTGGGTCTAGCTAGCGACAGGTTTAATGCAGCCGTTGGATTCGCACGAAATGACCGCGATCTCGCGCACTATGATGTCGAGTTTTTCGACGATAAGGATGGCAATATTAATATCTTCTTCCTCGTGCCGCCGCAAAAGCCGGCATCAGATGTTGCAGGCTGCCCTCCGACAGGTCTGATCAGCACGTCCTATATTATTGATTATGCTACGTTTACTGCGAGAATTGGCCGCATGACATGTTAGCAGGCCAGATTTAATCTTCAAAGGTTACATTGAAGAAAAGATTCGTCGCCCACACCCGGTATGCGAAAGCCGCATACGCGACGAGGGGAAGGCTCGCTGTTTACGGCGAGCCTTCTTCATTTAGGTTTGTTTGATGCGTTCATGTGCGTTCAGTGAGTCGGCGGAAAGTCACCCGAACGCGTGAGCTTATGGCGCCGGCGCGCCTCGAGATATTTTTGGTAGCCTTCGCCGTTGCGTCCGTAGAGCGCGTAATAAAACTCCGGCGTTCGCTCAGCGATATTGTGCATGGAGCCGAAGCAGCGTTCAGCGTCTTCGATTGGATTGCGGTGCACGGGTGTGATGCTTGGGAAATAGTAGTCTTCTTGGCCTGCGATGAAATCGAGCTGTCGTGTTTCGAGCCCGCGTTGCAGCGGGCGTAAGTCGGCGGTTCGCACGAAGTTTGCGATCGGGCCGGAGCTTTGGTAGACCGGACCCCAAAAAACCAAAGTGATGTCCTCGTCGCGATTGATGACACAGCCGATAAATTCTTTGCCCGTTTTTGGCTGGGTGTATCGCACCAAAGAGCCGCGTTCGAAGATGCGCCACGCAAGCGGGATTTTTGCAAAGGCGTTGGGATCGGCGGCTGCGGAAATGATTGCCGGCACGTCTTCGATTTCATCCCACCCGTGCAGCTCGTATTTGCCGCTGAGACGGCCTTTAAGCAGAGTGGCAACCAGAACGGGCCTTTCCATTGCAGTTGCGCTTTTGCGAACCGTTCCTGTGCCGGCTCGTACACATAGAACTCGATAGCCTTGGGATGAATTGTGCGATAGGTTTGCGAGATGGTCAAGGCTTGGTGGCGCACGACCTCTTCGAGCTGGGCTCTGACGGCATCCCCGCCGAGATCCTCATGCAGATCGACCAAGCAGACCTCTGCACCGTGCGGATGGAGATCGATGATCAAATTGAATGGAACGGGGGTGCCCTTGTCGTCGCGGTAGCGGCTTGCGGCCGTGAAGCGGTCATCATCCGGCATACCGGGGAAGGCAGAGTTGGGAGGGGTGGCAATCATATTTTTGATATCGGTCGGCCCGACGAGTCGATGAAGTTTGAGCAGTACGCGATATAATCGGAGGGCGCGTGCGTCCTGAGAGGGTTGCCGGCATGAACAGGGCCATACTGGCGACCACGGGTGTACGAACGGTCACCGCTGGACGTAGTCGACTTCGGAACCCGTGGTAGGATGGTGGGCATGGATCGAACGGCCTTGCATCACTTGATCGATCAGCTCCCCGAGACCGAAGTCGGCCATATTGCGGCGCTGGTTGCGGCTGCGAGCAATCACGATCGTGTGACGGTGCAGACGTTGCTCGCCGAAGAAGTCCCGATCGAGCAAGACGAAGCGGATGCGCTCGCCGAGGTCGATCGCAAAGGCGAGACTATTTCGCTTGAAGATCTGGAACGCCGGCAGGCAGGCAACACGGGGTGAGCTGGTCGGTCCGATTCACGACGCGCGCCGCGCGCGACGTTGAGAGCCTCGCTGATGCCGACCGCCGCGTGATTCTCGCGGCGGTTCGTTCGTTTGCGGGCGGCGCGATCGCGGACGTGAAGAAGCTGCACGGCCGGCCGGATTACCGTTTGCGGGTCGGACGTTTTCGCGTGCTCTACACCATGGGCGCTGGCGAGCTGCTGGTGCTGCGCGTGCTCGACCGCAAGGACGCCTATCGCTAAGCCCGCGTCACGCGGGTTTTTTCGGCAGGTCGAACAGCGCGCGGTCTTGCGGTCGTTTGAGACCTGCGAGCTGCGCGTCCCACCAGCGCGCGATGCCGGTCGGTTTTTCGGCTGCGCGATCGGCGGCGACCGCATCCAGTAAG
>JACRUB010000088.1:0-4287 GCA_014305015.1 Vulcanimicrobiota bacterium
TCCACCGCTGTCACGTGAGCGGCATTGCGCGTGAGCAAGCAGTCGGTAAAGCCGCCCGTCGATGCGCCGATGTCGAGCGCAAATTTGCCGCCGGGATCGACTTCAAAAGCATCGAGCGCATGAGCGAGTTTCTCTCCGCCGCGGCTCACATACGGCGCTAGCCGTTCGATTTCAACCTGTGCTCCTTCACGAACAGTGACGCCGGCCTTGGTCACGGGAGTTCCATCGATACGCACCAACCCGGCAAGAATAAGGCCGCGTGCTTGCGAGCGCGTGATGCCGGCTTTTTCCGCGACGACGGCGTCTAAACGCATGCTAGCGCTTCGCAACGGCATGACAGAGGCCGAGTTCGTATTCGAGCGACGAGTGCTGAGCGAGCAAATCTGAGAGCTGAGTTTGGGAGCTCGCTGGAAGCCGCCCCACGTTGTACATTCCCAGCAAGAATGGAACATCGAAAAACTTCAGATTGAGGTTTTCGGTTCGCACTTCGGCAAAGCCGCAACCTCGAAGTACCGCGGTGAAGCTTTCCGTCTGATGCGTGCCCGGAGCGCCGAGTTGCAGTGGCTCGAGGCATGCTTGATTCTCGAGCTCCGAAAGCATTCCGAAGAAGTCGCGCAGCACTTCGCCTTTGCCTGCACCACTCGGTGTAATCGACGCAAACGTAGCATCCGGCTTCAAGACGCGAAGAATTTCCGCAAGAACCGCCGCGCTGTTGTCCATCAACATCAGCGCCATGTGGCACGTAACCGCATCAACGCTCGCGTTCTCGAACGGCAAGCTTTCGGCTGAGCCGATGTGCAGAACCACGTCGTCCGATAGTCGTGCACGGGCGAGCGCGATTTCGTGCGGGCTTAAATCGATCCCAGTTAGCTGAGCGGTCGGGATTCGTTCCCGAATTTGCTCGAGCAAAAAACCGTCGCCGCAGGCAATATCAAGAACAGTGGGATCTTTCGCACCTGAAGCAACATCGTCTGCCAGCAAAGTGTACGAGGAGCGCCCGTCGGGCAAGCGCGCTTGCGCAAAGCCCTCCGTCGTAACTCCGGGATGGTGAGCATGATAGTCCAGAAGAAACGCCTCACCAGACAGTGTCACCTTATTCTTCGCCGTCGAAGTAGTCGAGCGGCTCCGAACGCAGGATGCTTCTTCCCTTCGGTGAGCGCACACTGAATTTATTGCTATCGGGATAGTGCGCGGATTCCCCGATCGGATTATCCGCAACGACGTACAGGATGAGATCGTGCGTTCCATCATTGATGAGCACATGCGCCTCGCCAGGCTTGAAGATGAATGCATCGCCTGGCTTTATCTTTTCCGTGCCGTGCTCGTGCCGGACCAAACCCGTTCCGGAAATCACGTGGTAAAACTCCCACTGCGCGCTGTGCGAGTGATAGGGAAAGGGCGTCGTTCCGGGAGGCAGCCGCGCGATCTCGACGTCGAACGGATGGCGCTCCATGATATCTGTAGATGTCGGCTTGCGTCCTAGTGCTTCGGAAACTTGCTTGCCGGCGCCTGAGTACTTGCCTTTCGGAGAGATCCAGGTGAGCTCTTCGAGTTCATTTGTGTTGATGATCTGCATGGTACGAAAGTGTGGCGCAGAAAGAGAGCCTCCCTGCACTTTGACAAAAGGAGAGCGGCATGAGCGGGGTTCGGTTACTGGTCGGAACGCGCAAAGGCGCTTTCGTGCTGACTTCCGACGGCAAACGCAAAGACTGGAAAGTCGAAGGCCCACACTTTGCGGGGTGGGAAATTTACCACGCAAAGGCTTCGCCCGCGGATCCCGACCGCATGTACGCTTCACAAACAAGCGGATGGTTCGGACAAGTCATCCAGCGTTCGAGCGACGGCGGCAAAACCTGGGAACCGGTCGGAAATAAGTTTATCTACGACGGGGTCCCCGGCACGCATCAATGGTACGACGGGACGCCGCATCCGTGGGAGTTCGCGCGCGTCTGGCACCTCGAACCATCGCTCTCCGATCCCGACACCGTCTACGCGGGCGTCGAAGACGCCGCTTTATTTCGCACAACCGACGGAGGCGCTAACTGGGAAGAACTCTCGGGCTTACGCAAACACGGTTCGGGACCTTCATGGCAACCCGGAGCGGGTGGGATGTGCCTGCACACCATCTTGTTGGATCCAAAAAATGCTTCGCGACTATTTGTTGCAATCTCTGCGGCGGGCGCTTTTCGAAGCGATGACGCCGGGACAACCTGGCAGCCGATCAATCGCGGCCTCAAATCGGAAGGCATTCCCGATCCCAACGCGGAGGTCGGACACTGCGTCCACCGGATCGCAATGCACCCGTCCCGTCCCGACGTTTTATACATGCAGAAACACTGGGACGTCATGCGCAGTGAGAACGCCGGCGACTCATGGACCGAAGTGAGCGGAAATTTGCCGACCGACTTCGGTTTTCCAATCGACGTGCATGCACACGAGCCGGATACCGTCTACGTTGTGCCAATCAAGAGCGACTCCGAGCACTTTCCGCTTGACGGGAAATTGCAAGTCTATCGCAGCCGCTCGGGTGGAAACGAGTGGGAGGCGCTCACGAACGGACTGCCGCAGAGCAATTGCTATGTCAACGTCTTGCGCGACGCGATGTCGGTCGACTCGCTCGATGAATGCGGCATCTACTTTGGAACGACCGGCGGACAAGTCTATGCGTCGGCAGATGCGGGCGACACGTGGAATGCAATCGTGCGCGATCTGCCGGCCGTCCTTTCAGTGGAAGCGCAGACTCTAGCGTGATTCGCGTTATTCTTCCGGCACACTTAAAGGCGCTAGCGCGCGTTTCGGAGGAAGTGCGGCTCGAGCTTGCTGCGGCGCCTACCTGCGCCACCGTCCTAGATGCGTTGGAAGCGCAGTATCCCGTTTTGTGCGGAACGATTCGCGATCAGGTCACGCACCAAAGGCGGCCATTCATCCGGTTTTTCGCGTGTGAAAGCGACTTAACGCACGAGCAATCCGACGCGCCGCTGCCGGATGCAGTCGCAAGTGGAGCAGAACCATTCCTTATCGTCGGCGCCATGGCTGGCGGATAAAGGCCGCAAGCAAGCAGAGTTCGTCACGTTAAACGTTGCGAGCGCGCTCTAGCAGTATGTTCTTGTGCAAGATCGTAACAGCTTCAATCTTCTTCGCGCTCGTTGCAACTTCAGGTTGGGCGGCTTCTGACGACTACGGACCTCATCCCGATCTACGAGCCTTACGCCACGCTGCACCGATCTTGCTCAAACAACGTACGCTCGATGAAAAGCTCAGTGCGGCGCCGACGATCGATGGCATCGTGGTTTCCGGAAACGATGCCATGGTGCAATGGCATGCCGGTCAAATACAACGCCTCGAGTACTTCAGCCGCCGTTTGAATGCTTGGTGGCTAGCGGAAGAAATATGGATAGATGAGCACAACGGCTCAGCTATGGGTCCCGGCGGATACTACATTCCGGGGGATTCGAACGGCCCCACTGTCCGGTTTCTTTTGGAGGACTTGCGCTTACCACCGGAACTCGTGGCCCGCGCGCAGGCGCACCTCTCGACGGTACAAGCTGCCATGGAACATGCCAACGCGCATCCGGGACCATCGCACTTTCACGGCGACGGCTACGCGATTGAGCAACTGGACTTTGGTTCGGCCCCGCAGATGCCGTCGCTGCTAGGCGGCTATGCGCTCACCTTGCGTTTTGCAACAAATGATGCACTCGCAGCTGCGCGCATTACGCATGTTTCCGGTCGCGCTCCGAACCAGAGCGAAAGCTGGATTGCGCCGGGCGGAAATAGCTTTTTTTTCTTTAGCGGAAAAGTTGATTCGGCAAAGCCAATCCGTATCGCCGTTGGAGCTGTGCTGACCGTCTGGTTTCCGTTTCTTCTCGAAGAATCACGCCGTTACAGTATCGCCATCACCCTGGGTAATACCGTCGTCGGACCCGTGGACGGTGTGTTCGACGCGAACACAAATACCGTGCAGTTTACCTTGCCCGGATTCTCGCTGCCTCCGGGCGTTGATCTAAGCGCCGAAGTCGAGGGCGACCAGCGTCACTAAGCAACTAGCTCTGCTCGTCATCCCACGCGAGCGATGAAATCTTCCAGCCTGCGGGAGTCCGGATGTACTGAATGACCTTCGCGCCCCGTCCTTGGAACTTCTCGTCGGACACCTTCCAAGATTTCTCGTGGCAGCTAAAGCGTTGCGCGATGTTGCCGTAAATCTCCGTCTTCTCAAAGACTTCTTTCTCGCGAAAATCAATTAGGGATCCATCCGTTAAGGCCGCTCTGCGTGGTTCGATGAAACCC
>JACRUB010000088.1:4387-7842 GCA_014305015.1 Vulcanimicrobiota bacterium
GCGTCGCGAATTCCCGACTAAGATATTTTCGCGGCGCTCGGGTGGATGCTCGGGCAATAGCCGGCCGCAAGAACGGCGACAATCGAGCGCGGGGTGAGGACATCGACGTCCTTCTTCTTAGGTCGCGATTCTCGAGCAACGTACCCGCTCGCAGACCACGCGAGCAAGTCGTTTCCCCAGACGAGCCAAGGTGCACCATCCAACGCAACATACGCTCCATCCGGCAACGTGGCGAGGTCGCTCCGGTACGTTCGTTTTCGTCGCCGCTCCAGACGCTCGCCGTGCAGTTGGTCATCGATAATATCCGCGCCCACGGGACCACCGAAAAGTTCTTTCCATAACGCACAAAAGCGTTTGTAATCTTTGTTGCGGCAAAACGCACATGGACGGTGCCCCGCACTCAAGGCCGTCGCTTCATCGAGAAAAAACAACTGGGTCCATGAGTGCGGGCGCATGATTTCCCGCCGGATGCCGCGATATTCCGTAACGCACGCGATCCAGCGGCGCACTTGTGAGGAGCGCACGATGCGCTTCTCGTCGTCGTGCAAGATGCCGCGATTGCCCATCATCAGGCCGCGCCCTTCCAGCGCGACAATGTCGCCGTACGGCGTCACCCGATTTTGAAGCGGCAAAGAAGGCCTACGTTTTCGCGGGCGGCGTCATATGCGCCACTTGTGGTGAGGCCCATTTCCACTGTCCATTTTGCTTGACCCAAACGTCGATGTAGCGTAGCTTCATCTCGTTGACCTTATTCTTGTATTTGTACTTCATATGTAAGATACCGATGGCCAGAGCAGTGTTGTCATTATAGTGATGGATCGTGATGTCCGAACTCCTGTTTTCAATCCACGTCGCGGATTTATCGCCGATGTCGGCGAGAAACGCGGCGCGATCCACCACGGAACCACGATTCTGCACGAGCACGAAATCTTTCGTGAGAATCATGTCGATTGCTTTCATATCGTAGTTTTTGGCTGCAAGCTGCATGTCGTCGTTCGCTTTGGTGACTTCGGCGACTATCGGATCCCCAGCCGCAGCGGCAAACCCAAGGGATGCGGCGGCGAATACAAACATCGCAAGGATGGACGAAAAATAGTGCTTCATGAAGCTATCTTATCTTGGGCGCACGCTAGACGGAATCGCAAACTCAAGGCGATCTGCGGGTTTTGCCTAGAGTTCTCTAGCCGCTTCTGAACCCGAGAAAAGATCGGTAGCGGCGACGACAGCGCTAAAGAGCGACTCGCCACCACCGTGACCGCTATCCTTTAGGACGCGAAGGCTGCTAGTCACCCAACTTTTAGAAAGCCGCCAGGCGGTGTCCAGTGGACTGCTCACGTCGTAGCGACCGTGTATCAATTCGCCCGGAATACCATTTAGAATGGGAGCATTTCTTATCAGCTGTTCATCTTGAAGAAACGCTGCGTTTCGCCAATAATGTGTGACTAGCCGCGCGAAGCGGAGGCGGAATTCCGGGTCTTCGAATCGCGGATTCGTCTTGTGCTGCGGTGCTAGAGAAACGTGAGCATCTTCCCAAGCACACCATTCCCGCGCCGCATGGTCGCGAATTGCGGAGTCGGAATCAAACAGCATCTCTGCGTACGCATCAACCAACGGTCGGTCTTGCAACGCGGGCGGTACGGCCGCTGCGAAGCGGTCCCATTCCTGCGGAAAGATGCGTCCCACGCCCTCTGTGATCCACTGAACCTCACGGCGAGAAGTGGTGGTGACCAGCGCCAAGACGAGCGCATTCACCCGTCGTGGATGCATTTGCGCGTAGGCCAAGGCAAGAGTCGTTCCCCAAGACATTCCGAGCACTGTCCAGGTTTCGACATCTAATATCTGCCGCAGCTGTTCGATATCGCCAATGAGATGAGCGGTCGTGTTCGTACGAAGATCTGCGTCGCGTTCATCTGCCAAGGGCGTGCTGCGGCCGCACCCACGCTGATCGAATAAAACAATGCGGTACACATGTGGGTCAAAAAATCGTCGCGAGCCGGGACCACAGCCCGATCCAGGACCGCCATGCAGGTAGAGCGCCGGCTTGCCATTAGGGTTGCCGCAGCACTCCCAATATATCCGGTGGCCGTCGGCTGTCTCAAGCGTGCCGCTATCGTAAGGCTCAATTTGGGGGTATGGATCGCTCAGAACGGAACTTCTTCGTCCGTGCCTTCCGCGTTCTTCGCGGTGACGTCCATTGCGTGGTCGATCTGCTCTTGTGCGCCTTTGAGCAACTCCTCGCATTCGCGCGAGAGTGCTTTGCCTTCTTTGAAAAGCGCAACGGCCTTATCGAGCTCGACGTTGCCGCTTTCCAAATCAGCTACAATCGCTTCGAGCCGGCCGACTTTGGCCTCGAAAGTGGTTTGCTCTTTATCCGCCATGTGGCGCAATCCGTTCGACAACTGCCTCCAAACTTCCATGCTCGAGTTGTGCCTCGATCTTCTCACCCACATTCACGTCGGAGGCGCTGCGCACAAGCTTGCCGTTGTGGGTCAAAATTGCATAGCCGGCTTTGAGTTGCGCCTGCGGGTCTCGCGCGAGCAGGCGCCCTTGCCATTTCTCGAGCCGATTCGTGGCCGGTGCGAGCACCCGGGTACGAGCGCCTTCAAGACGTTGCAATAATGCGGCGATGCGCTCGGAGCGCCGCCCAACAAGCGGCGCCGCAACCGCATGCAGGCGCGCAGACGCGCGTTCCAACCGCTGCGTACGCTGCGCGATCTGCGCCACGGGCCGCTTTGCATCCAGGCGCCGTTCGAGCAAGAGCACGTGCTGATGCCGCTTTGCGGTGAAGGTAACGGCGCAGCGTTGCAGGGATTCTCGAGCAATGTCTGCGTGCTGCCCTTTGAGAATCTGAATGCTGCGCAGATTCTGCGACAGCTCTTGTTGCAAGCGCGCTAACCGCGTAAGCGACGCATCGCGGATCGCACCGAAATACTGTGCGGCGTTCGAGGGTGTCTCTGCGTAATAGTCGGCGACTTCATCGCTGAGGTGGTGATCGCCCGTATGACCGATGGCGGTGAGCACGGGGTGCTTCGAGCGCACGATCGCGCGCACAACCGCTTCGAGATTGAATGGAAAGCGGTCTTCAAACGATCCGCCGCCACGCGCAAGGACGATTACGTCGACATCCATCGCCGATGCGCGATCGATCGCCTCCGCAATTTCAATCTCTGCACCAAAGCCTTGCACGCGTGTTTCGACAAAGGTTATTTGCAGATGCGGTGCACGGCGCCCAGCCGTTTCAAAGAAATCTTCGGCGCCTTTGCCGCGCGCCGAGAGGAGCGCAACGTGCAGGGGGAAGTCCGGCATCGGCCGCTTGCGGGCGGCTTCAAAGAGGCCTTCCTTGCGAAATTTTTCCTTGAGCGCTTCAATCTGTGCATGCAGATTTCCAACACCGGAGAGTTGCACGCTATTGACGACGAGCTGGTACTTGCTCTGATCGGCGTAAATGCCGCAGT
>JACRUB010000129.1 GCA_014305015.1 Vulcanimicrobiota bacterium
GCAGATCCTGAAATTGCCGTAAGTCCGGTGACTGCAAGACCGTCCAGAGCGCAACGGCATTCTGCACCGTAACCGGCGTGAGTCGAAGGCGCTGCGTTCTAATAATTCGCATTATTTTAGGTTCAGGTTGATGAAGTTTCGGGCGGTCCAGTTTCCTTGCGCGTCGGGGATAGCAGTGAAGCGAGCGCGGTCCCCCGTCCGGGCTAAAAGGGCGCCGGGACCCGCAGGATCTTCAACACGGTAAATACGCTTTTCTCCATAGAGCGTAAAATACACGCCTCCGCCGGCAATCGTTATGCGGTCGAGCGCTCCCTGGACGTTCGCGTGGCTAGAAGCCGCGTACGAGCCCTCCGCCAAGTAAGCGCGATACTGCATGAGTGCGTCGCCTTCGGGTGCCGGGCTGCTCACGTTACCGATGGTGACATGCCCGTTGCTCGCTTGCAGCAACGCGAGGTCCTGATATTTGCCGGTATCGGCCACAAGCGGAACGATCCACGTATTCTGACCGAACAGATTGGAGAGAATCGGCTGCGTCGGCAACAGGCGACCTTGCCGCACGACCGGATTGGATCCGATGGCGCGCTGCGCGCCTTGCGAGCTGAATTCGCCGCCTGAGGCGGTGTAGTACGTCATCTTTCCGCTCACGGTATCCATGTAGGTGAAGCCCGTCATTGACTGATCGCTCGCTGAAGGCGATGTGTGATCGACGAACCACACGAACTTCTCGCCTGCAATCAAACCGAAGACTTCATCGCGCGCGGGAAGATGCACATCGCGCTCACCCAGATGCGCATTCCACCAGCCGTGCACGTACCGGCCGAACCATGTATTGTATTCCAGCGCAAGCTCCGGAGGCACAACTCGCGCAACCCACGACGGAAGTTTCGCGAAATCGGCGGCCGCAATGCGCTGCATGTCGCCGGTGACGGGATTGCAAATCACGACGGCCGTGACCCGCTGGCCGCTCCAGCCGATGGTCGGACGCCCGAGCGTGACGAGATATTGCGGATCTCCGCGATCGTCCAGTTGCAACGTTTGCTCGAGAATTTGCTCGAACCCATATCGCATATAGACATGGCGGTATAGGTTGTCGTTCAGCAAAGCCGACGGAATATAACGCATCGGTTGGCGCTGGCGTATTTCTGCCGGAAAATTTGGATTCTCGGCGCTTACGACAATCACGCCCGGGCTCGTGCGGCGCAGATACCACTTGATGACGTCGCGGAATTCCAGCGGCGCCACCCACACCAAGTGACCGCTCTCGACTTGAATGTTAAACGCGCCGACTTCATAGTAGGCCCCGAGCTGCCCGACGACTTTGTCGCCCGCGAAGAGTGCCGACTCCGCGGGTACGATGCGCAAATGACTCAGCGGTGCGGTCGGGGGTTTCTCGCCCGTGATCGTGACGTCGACGAGGTCGCGCAAGCCGTTCGCATCTACAACGGGATAAATTTCAAGGACGAATGCAAACGCCAGCAAGACCGCGACGATGATTGCGTACGGACGTAACGGAGTTCTGCGGATCGATACGACGCGGCGTGATAGAACTGCAGCGCGAATGCCTTCCCAGAGACTGAACACAGCATTCGGGATGAATGTGAAGAGCAGCAACACGAGCGCCTGCGGAAAAACCAGTGCCGGCATCCGGTCGTAAACAAGAATCAAAATAAGAGGAACGCCAATAATGAGCCGCCGCCGCTGGCCCGCCCACCAACTGCCGGAAAAATCGAGATTGATCAGCCCGATACAGAGAAAGAGCACCGCAGCGACGAGGACCATCTTGCGAGGTTACGCGGGCGGCGTGATTGCGGCCTGGGAGGGCTCTGCATGAATCTCGCAAGCGCCATTGCGGCCGGACATACAGCCGAGGTTGATTTCTCGGGCACCGTCAACTCGGCTCCGCGCTTTTTCTATGGGACACACACGCACGCCGAACATGAAACCTTCGGGGTGTCCACCACAAGTGGCAACGTGCAAGTCATCGATAACGTCGATCTCGCGCCGCGCGTACCTGTGGCGCCGGGCGACCGGATCGACGTGCGCGGAGAATACGTCTGCGATCCGGGAAAAGGGCCGATCGTGCATTGGACGCATCACGATCCGGCGCATCATCACCCGGACGGCTTTATTCGCCTCCGCGGACAGCTTTATGCTTAGTCTCTTTGTGACGCGCGATCAGCTCTGGAATGGTCACGAACCCAAAGCCTTTCGCTTTTAGCGCTTCGATTATGAGGCGCGTGGCCTCGATATCTTGATTGCGGTCGCAGATATGCGGATTCAAATGCCGGAATGCGCAGAGTTGTCCGCGGTTCCCATCGTGCAGCACGATGATTGAGCCGTCTTTAACTTGGGGGATGATCCGGTGCGCGATAACGAGCGCGGTCGGGTACTCCCAGTCCCGGGGCAACGGCACCGACCACATGATGACCGCGTATCCGAGCCGGCGCATCTCATCCATCACACGCCAATCGCGTGCCCCAAAAGGCGGGCGCATGATCTTCGGTTGTATGTGAGCGGCGCTCAGGATGGCGGCGTCCGTGCGTTGCATCTCGGAGCGCATTTCGGCCCGGCGTAAAACGATCAGATGAACGTGATCCCACGTGTGATTGCCGACGGCATTTCCTTCTGCCACCATTCGTTTTACCGTCTCGGGATATTGCGCAACTGCACGCCCCACCAAAAAGAATGTCGCATGCGCGTGCTCGCTTTTGAGGACATCGAGAATTTTATCGGTGTATGGCGGATTTGGACCATCATCGTAGGTGAGCGCGACGAGAGGTATGTCGCTCGGACCACTGACCACTGCCTGCCCGAACATTTGATTCGTCGGATCCTCAAAGAGCCGCCAGCCAATATACACAAGGATTCCCAAGGCGACGGTTGCGATTGCGACTCGCAGCAGATAGCGTTTTAATCGTGGTCTCAATGGCCCGAACGGACTTGAGCTTGCACCTCGGCAACCTTTTTGCGGAATCCGGGCGTACCGAACGTGTGGAAATCGTCAACCAATTGTTGATAGCGCTTATCGGCCGTCGATGTGCTCGAGAGTTTGAGCAAGTCAGGAACCGGTTTGTTTTTATCGAGGTGAATGTGGAATTGCCGCCCGGCGGTGGACGCTAGATAATGTGGATCGGTGAAGACGATCGTGCGCGAGCCGTGCTCGTTCTGTACCGTCTGGTCGACGTTGATCGTATAGTGCACGCTCGTGTCGCCCTTAGGCGGCCGGTTAGAAATTTGCCAAATACCGTCTTGGACCAGCTTCTCAAAGAAGAACGGTACGGTAAACGTCCGCGTCGAGGGCGATGTAATCGTGTACGTCTTGCCGCCCGAGCCCGTGATCCGGTACGACGCAATAGATCGGCCGTTGAGATCTTCCATACGATACTCTTCGCTATCGAGTGGACCCTTATCGTACTTTACGGTCATTGAGAGACGTGCATCGCTCGTCGCGTTTCGCACTTTTTGAACCTGATGGTACCGCGCGCTCTCCGGTCCGGCGAAGATAAACCAGCCCGTGATGGCCGCGACGACGACCATGATACCGATAAACCAGGAAACGGGAAAACGCATTTATTCCTCTATTGCGGCGAGCGCGGCACGCTCGTCCAAAACATAGTTCACAAGTGCGTCCGCGAGTTTGTTTTCTTTGCGCGGCACGTGCTTGAGGTCAACGTGCAAAAATTCGCGAAGTAATTTCTTCGCCTTTTGATGGAACGGTTGAAGGTCCGGATGTTTGACACGGTATTCGCCGGTGAGCTGCTTTACAACCAGTTCGCTGTCCAGGCGTACTGCGAGTGAGTCGATCCCGAGCTTGCGCGCCTCGGCAAGACCATCGACTAGGCCGTTCCACTCCGCCACGTTGTTGGTCGCAATTCCGAGATACGTTCCGACTTCGGCAAGCACCGAGCCGTCGGCAGCGACGATAACAGCGCCAGACGCAGCGTGCCCGGGATTTCCGCGTGAGCCGCCGTCGGCAAAAAGCGTCGCCTGCGCCGCAGGGGCCGAGAAAAGGGAATCCATCGCGGCCTCATTCGCCGCGCTGTTTAGGGTTGCTTTTGAAACCCCAAAGCAAGCGAATTTATGCAATAGCGGGTGCCTTCGGGCCCCGGACCGTCATCAAAGACGTGGCCAAGGTGCGAATCGCACTGCTTGCAACGTACTTCCGTGCGGCGCATTCCGTGCGCGGCGTCTTCAAGGAGCCGCACGTTCTGCTGCGTATCGGGATGCGTAAAACTCGGCCATCCGCATCCCGAATCATACTTCGCGTCGGAGCGAAACAGCTCGGCTCCGCAGGCACCGCAAGTGTACATGCCGGTATCTTTGTTCTTCAGCAACGCACCCGTGAACGGACGCTCAGTCGCCGCTTCCCGCAGCACTTCGTACTGCTCCGGCGAGAGCTGTTCGCGCCACTCGGCTTCGCTTTTTTGGACTTCCGGGGTCGTCTGGTTCTTCATAACACTCTTCTAACGCTTACGGTGTGCGATTTGGATTCAAGTGCGGGCCGCGTAGCGTTGCTGGCCCGGCATCCACTCGCAGACGCTGCCATCCTTCATCACGAATGTCTCGCAGCCGTCCACCTCGGGGTTGAAGTCTTCGTTTCTCGCCTTGGTCGCGGCGGCGTCGACGCTGCCCTCTTTGCGGGCCGTAGCGCGGGCCTGCGTGTACGAAAATTGCGGCCCCTTGGCGAGCAGATTGAGCGCGCCCGCCAGGCGCTGTGCATCGGTCATCGCGTGTAAATACGACGCCCGCGGGGTAAGGCTTCTTCATGCGCTTGCTCCCTTTCGTTGTTGCCATGCTTCTCTGTTGTGCGGCTACCCAAGCTGCGGGCCTGCCGAAGGTCGACCGGATCATTGTCATCGTGCTCGAAAATCAGGAAGCGACCAGCATCCTCGCGAGCAAGCAAAGCGATAGCAAGACCCCACGCTTGTGGAAGCTCGCGCAGCAGCAACGGATCGCCACGAACTACTTCGGCGTGACGCACCCGAGCGAACCGAATTACATTTCTATGATCGCGGGCGACTCATTCGGCTGGGACAGCGATGCCGGCAGCTGCTTTACCAAGAAGATCAAGTTTTCGTGCCACCGGTCAAACGCGCCCAACCTCGTAGACGCGCTGGAAGCCAAAAACATCACGTGGACGGCGCTCATGCAGGGGATGCCCTCACCCGGCTATCTCGGTGGGGATTATTTCTTCAATACGACGTACGCAGAGAAGCATAATCCGTTCATCTTTTTCTCGAACATCGCCGGCAACGCGCAGCGGATGTCGCACATTCGTCCGCTGGGGACGCCCGACACCATTCTGCCAATTCTGACCGACGCCAAGAAGGCGCCGCGATTTCTCTTTATCGTGCCCGATATGTGCCACGACATGCACGGCACTCCGAGATGTTTAGCTAAAGCGAAGCTCTATGCTGCGTCGGATGCCTACGTGAGCAGCCTGATTCGCTTGATCATGAGCGCACCCGCATTTACCGACCGAAGCGCCATCATCCTCACATGGGATGAGGGCGCCACGAACGGCGCGTGTTGTGGTTTACCGCAAGGCGGCGGCCGCGTGGCGACGATCATCTTTAAGAAGCATCCGACCGCGTTTCGCTCGCCGACATCATACAATCACTATTCTCTGCTCTCAACGATTGAAACGGTTTTGGGCCTGCGCCGGCTCGGACATACCGCCGATCGCACGCCGGAGGGCAAGCTGCGTTTTGCGCCGATGCTGGATTTACTGTCGCACTAGGCTCCTAGCCGCCGGGACTTTCGACGCCGCCTTCAAGCGCCGGACATTCGGCGCCGCTCTGATCGCAGGTTTGACAATGGCGGCCCTGGTGCGCATTCATCGGGTGCCCGCACGCGGGACAGTCGACCACATGGATCTCTTCCATGTGGCACTCTTACCCAAATTAGGAGGAGCGCCGCCTCCGCGTTGCGCCGCGCGCCCGTAAGTCCTGGGCGACCTCATCGGTCTTTCCTCGTTCCAGATAGGCTTCGACCGCATGTTCGACAATCGAGGAGACCGAGAGATTGAAAGCATCGCGAAACGCCGTAAGCCGCTCGGCCAAGCTTTCTCGCAACGTGACTGTTACCCGCGTCAATCGTTCGGGCTGCACATTGCCGGCCTGGGCATTGCCGTTCGCACCGGCCGTCGGCGCCGGTTCTTCGAAGTCTTCGAGATCCATCGCCGTACCGATCCACTGCACGATGTTGCCCGCGTTATCCCGTACCGCAACGGCGCGCGCGAACACACGGTGGAACCGTCCGGTGCGTTCGTTGCGAAGGCGGTACGTCATCTCCGATGAATCGCCGCGCTCGACAGCGCGACCCCACTGTTCAGCAACAAAGGCGACGTCATCCGGATGGATGCGCGAACGCCAATACTCGGCAACGTCCTTATGAAACGGCGGTTGGCCCGTAAACTCATGCCAGCGGCGGTTGAAATACGTGACAACGCCACGCGCATCCGAGATCATAATCATGACCGGAAGCGCGTCGGCAAAGTCTCGCAGGCCTGGCGCCTTGAGGTCGATGTCCACGTATGATTAACGATGGACGTATTGACGGTTGGATTCCTGCCTAGTAATATTAAGCGAGGTATGAAATACGTCTGCAGTACATGCGGGGCGATGCTGTCCGTTGATCGAGACCTGGACGACGACCGTACGGTCGACTCGGTTATCTCCCGGCACCGCTTCGGAGAGTGCCCCGGGGACTTCCCCTCGGAGAGCTCCGGCTTGAATCCCACCCTCAAGGGCAGCGGGCAGCAAGCCGCCTCCTAGTCGGGGTTCGCACCCTCAACGGCGTTCTCGATTACTTTTCCGGTCTTGGCATCGACTCCGACTTCGTATGTCTTCTTCCCGACTTTGATATCGAAGCTGTAACGTAGGCCGCCTGTTTCTTTTTCGAGTTCTTGCGCCACAATTGCGCCATGAACCGCCCGTAGCGCCGTCGCACGGGCCTGTTCGAGGGAGACTTTTGCATACTTGGCGAGTTCTTGGCCGGTGTAGTGGGTCTGAGCAAACGCCGGGGCGGATATTACGAGCGCTAAGGCAGCGGTCGCGATGGATGTTTTGAAGTTCATCCTCGCATCGTACGCGCTACAGATGACGCGCAGATGAACGAGGCGAACCGTGCATCCAATGGTACGCGCCGTCATTCTCGCTGCCGCGGATAGCGAACCGGTCCGGCGTTTCGTAACGGCGCACGGTATGCGGCTCGGCGCGGGCCGTTTTGTAGCGGGCGAGACGGCCGATGAATTTCTGGAAGTCGCGCGCCGCGTCAACGCGGACGGGTTTGCGGTTGCTGCGGGCATCTTGGGGGAAGGCACGAAAAGCGCCGCCGATGCTCGCGATGCCGCCAAACAATACGTGAGCCTTTTGCAGCGCTTCTCGAGCGACGGCATCGACGCAAACGTTGCCCTCAAGGTCACACACTTAGGGCTGGATCTCGATCCGGCGCTCGCCTTGAGCAACGTGCGAGCGGTTCTCGAACAAGCTACCGCAACCGGCAATACGATGCGCTTAGACATGGAGCAGTCGGCGTATGTGGACGCGACCCTTTCGATCTACCGCGCAATGAGGGCTGAAGGACACGACAATATCGGCTTCGTCTTACAAGCATACCTGTTCCGCAGCATGGACGACATCGAGTCGCTCCTGCCCCTTGGAACCAACGTCCGCATCGTCAAAGGCGCCTACCTCGAACCACCGTCGGCCGCTTTTGCCGCAAAGGCTGAGGTTGACCGAAACTACCGGCGGCTCGTTGAACGCTCGTTACTCGAAGCAACTGTATCTAAGAAATCGGCTGAAAGATGCTCCTGTCT